>JAUQWT010000373.1 GCA_030835005.1 Ignavibacteria bacterium
TAAAATGTCCCAGACCTGCATCATAGGTCTGTAATTGCTGCGGAATACAGTTTGTATTATACTTCAGGAGATACATATTGTAAGAAGAATCTGTAAGAGTTCTTCCTGATACGGCAACAATTATATTCCCTGAGTTATCAAACATTGCATCGCAGAACTGTTCGTTAAACTGTGGGAATCCAAATGCCACACTTGATAGCTGGGTGCCGGCGCTATTGAATTTATACAGCCAGAAATCATTGCTGTTTCCGCTGCTTGCACCTGTTCCACAAACATATATATTTCCTGTGTTATCGGGTAATACTTTCAACCCCAGTGCGGATCCACCGTTATAGCCCGTGAAATATTTCACCCAAACCACATACCCGTTTGGATTTAATCTCAAAAGCACACCTCTTTGCCCCTGGTATGTTGTATAACCGGTTACGTATATGTTTCCCTGATTATCAACTGCCTGGTGCATGGTGTAATCTGTATTGTTGCCATTGGAATTGAAAGCATACAACCAGTCGGTTTGCGAAAATGATGTCATTGTAGCGAAAGTTAAAACGATGATTGCGAAGATGGTTTCAAAAGTTTTCATTGCGGTAATTCCTTTCTTGTTTTAGTTTTTTTGTTTGAATTCTTTGATCTGTACAAAGATAGTCCCCGAGGCATAGGTAAATGAAAGAAAATGTTGATTATTTGTACCATGAAAATTAATAGTAAAATCGTGCACTTTTGAGCATAAACCGAGAAAATAGCTTGTTTTTGAGGAAACTATTAGCGTCATTTGTAGCAAAAATTATGCGTAAAATATGCAATCATCAAAATTTATAGAGATATTGAAGACATACTCTCCGGCTGAATTCAAGAGATTTGGATTAATGATAAGATCACCATACTTCAATTCTGAAAAAGTACTCATCACACTTTTTGGGATTCTAAAGAAGCACTATCCGACATTCAGCTCAAAAGCTCTTGACCGGGAAAAAGTATTCCGGAAGCTCTACCCGTCAAAGAAGTATAATGATGCCTTAATGCGGAACGTATTTTCTGATATGCTGAAGTTATGTGAGGAGTTTTTGCTTTGTGAAAAGTACAGAACTGATGAGTTCAAGTCGAGAATTCAATTGATGGATGAATACAGTATTAGGGGCCTTATGAAGCTTTATGAAAAAACTCTTCAAAAAGCAGAGCAATCTCTTCAGTCAAGGAGGGTTGCCGATATTGGATATTATAAGAATAAATTGTTGCTTGAACTTGCGAAAAGCTCACATGAGAATCTGCATATTGATAAGTACATAAAACCCGGTGAACGTGATCAGCAAATTTCTGATAATATTACCACTATATTCCTGATGGAAATGCTTTTCAGGAATATCAGTATGCTCAACAGACAGACCCAGATAACAAATTTTAATTACAGGCTGAATTTTGAAGACGAAATAGAGTCATTCTTAAGTAATAAGGGGGGACTTTACCTAAAGCTCCCATACATTAGGTATTACTTTTACACATATATGCTTCTTAAAACCAGGGAAGAAAAGTATTATTACCTGTTAAAGGGATTTGCAGATTCTGAATTTGAAACATTATCAGCTGATGAATCCAGAAATGTTTTTACAGTTCTCACAAATTATTGTTATACAAGATTGACTGGAGGAGAAGACCAGTTCATGAATGAACAGTTCGCTCTGTATAAGAAGATGATAGAAAGAAATATTCATGTAAATACTGCAGGAAAAGTTTCAAATGTCCTTTTTATGAATGCTGTTGTCACCGGACTTGAGTGCGGAGAGCAGAATTGGGTAGAAAAATTTATATTGAGCAGAGCAGACGAGCTCAAAGAAGATTCCAGATCTGATACGATCAGTTTCTGTAACGCGCTTATCTGTTATCACAAAAAAGATTATGGATCTGCGGGAAAATTTATTGCATCAATTCGTACCGAAGATCTTATTTATAAGCACAATATCAGATCCTTATACCTCAAAATACTTTTTGATACAAATGATATTGAGCCGTTTTTATCACATGTAGATAGCTACAAGCATTTTATTGCAAAGAACAAACAGGTATTTGACCGCATTAGGGAACACGTGAATAATTACATAACTTTTTCAAAGAGAATATTCAGCATAAAGAACCAGATAGGGAAGTTTGATGAATTTGATCTTGAGGGACTTAAGCTCGAGATAACAGGCTGCAAATCTCTTATCAACAGGACATGGCTGCTGCGTAAGATAGAAGAAATGACTTAGACTCAATCAGTAAAGAAATTTAAATAGACACAAAACCCGTCTTAAATGCATAAGCCGGGTTTTTGTTTTCAGAAAGAAATAGCTGTTTCTCTACAGAAACAGCTATTCAATAATATGTCGATCTTGTTTTAAACCGATCCTGTATTTTTAGTTCTGACCCCCCAATAAAGGTCATTTAAATAAAATCTTACATTACAAAAATACAGTAATGTACTCAGAATCATATCATTGGAAAGGTGTATAACCGGCACCCGGATAACAATCATAAACCAGTATGACGGGTATCTCGAGCATGACATGAAAACTGCCGGGAACTTTTGTTATTATGATATCAAAAGCGGGATCTATATCTTATTTTTGTAATAACGAATCACTAACATAATCATGAATAGTCATTTCATAAAGACTGATCTTTTGGTCAAGGAAGAGCATTTGAAGAGCTCTTTTGCCAAATGGATAAAAACTATTTCAATCATAAATTTCGTACAGGCAGTCACACTCTTTTTACTTTCGTTTCTGCTGTTTTTCATCAGGCGTACTGCGGGTAATGATCCCCATATGGCATCGGGTGCATTTGAGGGCACAACTCAATTGACATATTTTGTATCAGTTAATATATTGGCAATTCTGTTTGCATTAATGGGTTACTATCTTTACCTGTACTCTCATGATGATATTGATGGTGATACAGTAAACGAATTCGTATTGAACTATTTCAAACTTGCCGGCATTATTTCTGCTGTATTCTTTGCGGCGATAATCTGGGGAATATATTTTTTTGCTTTATAGCCTGTTAGTAGTATGCAGCAGGGAAAGATGAAATATTTTATTCGGTGTTTATACAAATCATTGAATTGAATAATATTTCCTGCTCACAAAAGAAGTATCAAAGATACTTCTTTTGCAAAAGATAAGTACTCCTGTTTTACAGAACTCTATTTCTTAACTTCAGAATGAATTTTTCTGCTTCAACTGCCCAGAAGACAATACTTGATACTGCTATTGTTACTATTAATTCTCTTATACTCAGGGGCTGCGTTTTAAAGATCGTGTTAAGCAACGGGATATATATGATCATGAACTGCAGCAATACCGTAAATGCAATTGCCCCTATCATTCTCCAGTTCGAAAACACGCCTGCCGTGAATACTGAAAGCCTTGAGCGAAATGCCATTGCTAAACCCAACTGAGAGAAACAAAGAACAGTAAATGCCATGGTTTGCCAATTGGCAATATTGTTGTTTATGGCCCATGCCTGCGTACCAACTGTGACAAGTGAAATTAAAAAGCCGATCCTTAATATCCTGAAGGCAGTTTTGGCTGAAAAGATATTTTCCATAGGGTCGCGGGGGGGAATTTTCATAATATTCGATTCCGGCTTTTCATAAGCCATGGCAAGGCCGGGCAAACCATCTGAAACAAGATTTACCCACAAGATATGGATCGCTAGTAATGGAATTGGCAGCCCAAAGAACGGTGCCAGCAGTATTGCCAGAATTTCGCCGGTGTTGCCTGACATGATATAGTTTATGAACTTGAGTATGTTACTGTAAATGGTTCTGCCAAGCTTAACTGCCTTAACTATAGTTGCAAAATTATCATCAAGCAATATCATATCAGAAGCTTCACGGGAAACTTCTGTTCCGTTAATTCCCATAGAAATACCAATATCAGCATTCTTCAAAGCCGGAGCATCATTAACTCCATCACCTGTCATGGCTACAAAGTGATGATTTGACTGCAAAGCACTGATTATCCGCAGCTTTTGCTCGGGATTAACCCTAGCATAAACACGCACTTTATCGACAATTTCCTTAAACGCTATATCATTTAATTTTTCTAATTCTTTGCCCTCTAAGGTCATTTCCTCTTCAGAGGTTAGTATACCCAGCTTTCGGGCTATGGATTCTGCGGTAAGCTTGTGGTCTCCGGTAATCATTACCGGAATAATTCCGGCTTGTTTGCACTCTTCTACTGCACTTTTGGCCTCCGGCCGTGGTGGGTCTATCAGGCAGGCAAATCCTGCAAATGTTAATGATGATTCAATCTCTCTGGCTGTTAACTCTTCCGGAAGTTTCTGCAATGTTTTTATGGCATAACCAAGAACACGATAGCCGTTTGCAGCTTCACTATCTGCCATACTGATAATTTCAGATCTGTTTTGTACACCGAAGCGGGAAGAGAGTGAAGCAATTGTCTCAACCGCGCCTTTAGTTATCACAATTATTCCGCCGGGCAAGCTGTGTACTGTTGTCATGCATTTGCGAATGGAATCAAACGGGAATTCTGCAATCCTTGGATAAGAACTTTCGAGCTCTGCTTTATTGAAATTATTTTCAAGGGCATACTTAGCCAGAGCAGTTTCCGTTGATTCACCTTTTAAGGTGCCGTCTGAATCAATTGTAACATCATTGTTCAAAGCCATTGCGCTGAGCAGGGGTTCTTTCCCGGGGAATATTCCTGATATCTCTGAATTTTCAGCAGAATAGACCTTCTCAACGGTCATTGTGTTTTCGGTAAGGGTCCCGGTTTTATCTGTGCATATATATGTTACAGAACCCAATGTTTCAACTGCAGGCAGATTCCTTATAAGCGCAAAATTGTCTGCAAGTTTCTTAGAGCCCAGCGCTAATGCTATAGTTACTACTGCGGGCATCGCTTCGGGTATTGCTGCAACTGCCAGAGAGAGTACGGTTAAGAGCAGAATAATTGCCATTTCTCCTCTTAATAGGCCAATAACAAATATCCCGGTGCAAATAGCAATAATTGAAACTGTTATCCGTCTACCGAATCCGTTCAGTCTTTTCTGCAGGGGAGTCATTGTGTCTTCAATTTGAATCAGCCTGGCAATACGGCCCAATTCAGTGTTCATTCCGGTTAAAACCACGATGGCACGGGCTCTTCCATTGGTCACAAAAGTACCTTTATAACCCATGTTGATCTTATCGCCTAAAGAATAATCACCAACGGCAAGTTCTGCAGTGGATTTTTCTATATTGGCGGACTCACCGGTTATGCTTGATTCATTAATTTTGAGTGAATGAGTTTCGATAAAACGTATATCAGCAGGGACAATATCACCTGCTTCAAGCAGAATTACATCTCCGGGAACCAGATCAGCCGATGCTATTACAATTATATTGTTATCACGAAGTACTTTTGCGTGGGTTGCGGCCATTTTCTTCAGTGAAGACATGGCTTTTTCAGCGCGGTATTCCTGCACAAATCCAACTACAGCATTAATAATCACAATTGTAAAGATTACCAGCGCATCGGTCAGATCACCCAGAAATGCGGATATAACTGCAGCAGCTACAAGGATCATTATCATAAGGTCGGTAAATTGTCCCAGGAAGATGAGCAATACAGTCTTTTTCTTCGTTACAGCTAGAGAGTTCTTCCCATACTTTAGCAGAAGTTCACCTGCTGCTTGACTGCTCAGTCCTTCCGGACTTGAATTCAACAGGCCGAATACTTCAGGAATCGATAATAAATGATAATCCATTAACTCTAATTCAATAAGTTGGATCAATTGTAATCAGGCGGAATCCATAAACTACTTCAGCATATTCTTGGCAACTGCTCGCCGCTTAACATATCAAGTATGCGCAATGTGCCGATTTTGCTTTTGAGTTTGACTATCTGCTCAGACTTTCCTGTAATGCTGCCTATGATGACAGATTCTTTTCCCTGTTCATCAGCTTTCATTATTGAAAGACATTTTTCGGCATCTTTGGGATTCACAACAACTATAAATTTTCCTTCATTAGCTACATACATAGGATCAAACCCAAGTATTTCACATGCGCCGCGTACATCTTCGTGAACGGGAACGAGATTCTCATCAATCGTTATTTCGGCAGGTGATGAACCGGCTAACTCATTTAGTGTGCTCGAAAGTCCCCCGCGTGTAAGATCGCGCATGCAGTGAACGTCAATTCCTGATTCAATTATCTTCTCTACAATATTGTTTAGCGGAGCGCAATCGCTCAGAATTTTATGTTCAAACTGCAAGCCTTCACGTTCTGCCATTATAGCAATGCCGTGCCTGCCAAGATCGCCGTTAAGAATTATCAAATCACCCTCCCGAATGCTCTTTGGTGATATCGTAAGCGAGTGATCTATTACGCCAATACCGCTGGTGTTGATAAATATGCCGTCGCCCTTGCCTCTTTCAACCACTTTTGTATCACCGGTGACAATTTTCACTCCCGCTGTTTTTGCAGTCTCAGCAATACTCTGCACAACTTTCCATAACTCAGTCATTGCAAAGCCTTCTTCAATAATTAACCCAAGACTTAAGTATAGCGGCTTAGCTCCGCTCATTGCAAGATCATTCACAGTGCCGTTAATTGCCAGCGAGCCGATATCGCCGCCCGGAAAAAAGAGTGGCTGCACTACGTATGAATCCGTTGTGAATGCAATTTTACCTGAGGGAAGTGTAAGCTGGGCGGAATCATGGTCCTGCTTTAAAATTTCATTGCTGAATGCTGCGCTGAACATCTTTTCTATCAGGTTGTGCATGAGCTTCCCGCCACCGCCGTGTGCAAGAAGCACATTGGGGTACTCACTGATCGGTATCGGGCATTGTAGTGTAAAATTTTTCATTTTTTTCTGTACCTGTAATATGCAGCGCATGCGCCCTCGCTTGAAACCATCGTGGCACCAAGAGGCCGCTCGGGTGTACAGACTTTTGCGAATGCTTCGCATTCAAATGGTTTTTTGAGTCCCTGCAGTATCAATCCGCTTATACATTCCTTTGGCTCTTCAACAACCATATCTGCTAAGCCGAATTTCAACGAAGCATCATAATTGATATATTCATCCTGCAGAACAAGACCGCTATCCGGAATTTCGCCAATTCCGCGCCATTTCCTGGAGCCTATCTTAAACACGCGGTTGATTATTTCCATAGCTGTAGTGTTGCCTTCTCTGTTCACAACTCTTGAGTACTGATTTTCAACTTCATAGCGCGATTCTTCCAATTGTTTAACGCACATGTAGATTCCCTGCAAAATATCAAGAGGCTCAAAACCGGTGACAACTATCGGCACCCTGTATTTTTCTGCCAGCGGGAAGTACTCGTTGTATCCCATTACAGCGCAAACATGGCCTGCGGCAAGAAATCCCTGCACAAGATTATGCTTTGATGATAAAATCGCTTCCATTGCAGGGGGAACAAGAACATGTGATACCAGGATCGAAAAATTTTCTATGCCCTTCTCCTTTGCCTGGTAAACTGCCATTGCATTGGCGGGAGCTGTTGTCTCAAATCCAACTGCAAAAAATACTATTTCTTTATCTGGATTATCCTTAGCAATCTTTAACGAATCCAATGGCGAATACATCATCCGCACATCGCCGCCTTCGGCTTTCACCTGAAGCAGATCTTTCTTTGAGCCCGGCACGCGAAGCATATCACCGAATGAACAGAATATTACATCTTTTCTTGAAGCAATCTCAATTGATTTATCGATAAGCTCAAGCGAAGTAACGCAAACGGGACAGCCGGGTCCATGGATTAAATTTATGCCACTTGGCAGAAGCTCATCAATTCCGAATTTCACAATAGCATGAGTTTGCCCTCCGCACACTTCCATAATATTCCATTTCTTTGTGGTAATATTATGTATCAGCTCTGAATATCTCTTTGCTGCTTCGGGATCCCTGTATTCGTCTATGAATTTCATATCATACGTTCAATTTACGGTTCATCGCTTTTTAGCTCTTTAAGGCCATCTATGGCTTTGAGGTATTCAAAAACTTTGACGGCTTCAGATTCATCAATAGTGTTGAGCGCAAAGCCAACATGCACAATTACATAATCATCAACCTTAGCTTCTGGAGTATATGCAAGGTTAACATCCTTTACTATCCCGCCAAAACTGACCTTTCCTATGCGGGAGAGAATATCTCCAGAATCCACTATACTTAGTATTTTACCGGGTACCGCAAGGCACATATAATTATTATTTAGATTAAAAAAGCTGAGTACTTCATCTGGCCAAGAGATATGCCGCCATCATTAGAAGGCACTCTTTGATGCCAGTACACTTTGAATCCAGAATTCTTTAATTTCCTGATCGAACCTTCAAGCAAATATTTATTCTGAAAGCACCCGCCTGTAAGCAGGACTTTTTCTATCCCAACTCTTTTGGCTATATCTGTGATTATCTCTGACAGAGTATTGTGAAACATTGCTGCCAGAATATTTTTATCAACACCGCTATTTAACTTATTAACAATATCTATGAGCAGGGGATGCCAGTTGATAACATGAGAATTATTCTCTCCTGCATCTATTTTGTATTCAAGATAATCATTTGTGATCACTTCATCAGTGGCAAATTCCAATTCCATTGCAGCCTGCGCTTCGAATGATGCATGGCGGCGGATGCCCAATATTGCCGAAACTCCGTCAAAAAGCCTGCCCATACTTGTGGTTACAGGCGAATTGATATTCTTATCAAGCATTTTCCTGATTATCTCGGTTTCAGAAACCTTAAAATTATGCCCTGTTAAGCCAAATTCGCTTCCGCCATATATATCATATAATAGTGCAAATCCAATTCTCCAAACCTCGTGTATCGATTTTTCACCTCCCGGGAGTTTGAATGGCTTAAGATGCGCGGCCCTTAAGAAGTCCTTTCCTTTTGGAACGATGAACTCGCTTCCCCAAATCATTCCGTCTGAACCAAAGCCGGTGCCATCCCATGAAACTCCGAGTACATCACCCTCAATATTACTATCAGCAATGCATGAAAGCACATGTGCATAATGATGCTGCACAGATTGTGATTCTATGCCAAGTGACTTTGCATATTGGGTAGATGTATAATCAGGATGCATATCATGTACAACCATTTGCGGTGAAAGCTCATAAAATGTTTCAAGATCATTAATAACACTTTTGAATGCGTTTATTGATTCGATATTTTCAAGATCGCCAATATGCTGGCTGATGAAAACATTACTTCCTTTGTTAAGCGCAATAGTATTTTTAAGATGCGCTCCTGCTGCCAGAACTGTTTTGTTCAATCCTTCAATGACGACGGGCAGGGGAGCATAACCTCTTGCACGCCTCAGAAGCATTTCACGGCCTGCTGAAATACGTGTTATAGAATCATCAACATGTCTGAGTATCTCTCGGTTGTGAACAAGAAAGTAATCAGCAATACTTTTCAGTTTTTCCAGCGCCTGTGTTTCATTTATACAAATCGGTTCTTCTGAAATGTTTCCACTGGTTGCAATTATTGGTATGCTAAGTTCCTTCATGAGTATATGATGAAGCGGAGAGTATGGAAGCATAATTCCGCAATAGGGATTACCGGCCGCTGTCTCATTTGAAATTGTTGAAGTGATACCTTTTCGTCTTTTAAGCAAAACTATCGGCGCTTCAACAGAAAGAAGCGACCTTTCTTCTGCTGGGGATACTTCACATTCTTTTTTTATACTTTCAATACCCGCCATCATAAGCGCAAAGGGTTTTTCGCTTCGTTTTTTTCTTGTGCGAAGAAGTCTTACGGCTTCATCACTCCCTGCATCACAGATCAGCTGGTATCCCCCGATACCCTTAAGTGCAACTATCTTACCTTCCAGTATGTACTTCGCCGCTGCATGAATTGCATCATGCTTTTCCAGAAGTTTCCTGCCATGCTGATCCCACAGCTCAACTTGCGGGCCGCAAACGGGACAGGCAGTAGGCTCAGCATGAAATCTCCTGTTGGAAGGATCAGTGTATTCAGCCAGACAATCCGGACACATGACAAACTCAGCCATTGTAGTCTTAGCCCTGTCATAAGGCAAGTCTTTGATTATTGTGAATCTCGGACCGCAATTTGTGCAATTGGTGAACGGGTATAAGTATCTGCGATTTGAAGGATCAAAAATCTCTTGCAGGCAATCCGGACAGGTTGATATATCAGGCAGTACAAGGGCAGTTTTGCCGCCTTTTTCATGACTTTCCATGATCTCAAAAATATCATATCCGTGAACGTCTAAATAGCTGTGCTCGAAACTCTGTATGAAAGAGTTCTTTGGTTTATCGGAAACAAGCCTGAAGAGAAGATCATTCAATACATTCTCATCGGCCTCTGCTTCTATGAATACGCCCTGAGAAGAATTTACGATCCACCCTTTAATATTAAGCTCTTTTGCAAGGCGGTAAACAAACGGCCTGAAGCCAACTCCCTGTACTGCGCCTCTAATTACTATCTTAACACGCTGTTTCACACGGATTATTTTTTAGTGCTGTCTGTTATGAAGCTGCACCACTTATCAATTCCTTCGCCGCTCGTGCATGAAGTCTCGAATATTTTCAGTTCGGGGTTTATCTTCAAAGCATTTTTTTTAAGCTCTTCGATGTTGCAATTAACATACGGCAATAGATCGGTCTTATTTATCACAAGTACTTTTGAATTCATGAACATCTTAGGATACTTTAAGGGCTTATCATCGCCTTCGGTAACGCTTATTACAACTACTTTCAGGTCTTCGCCAAGATCGTAACCTGCGGGGCAAACAAGATTGCCCACATTCTCAATTATCAGTATTTCTGTTTTTGCAAGATCAATGCTTCCAAGCGCATCCTTTACAAGGTTTGCTTCCAAGTGACAGCCCCCGTTAGTTATTATCTGTACAACCGGCACATTGTATGCAGATACTCTCTTTGCATCCAGATCGGTCTGCACATCGCCTTCGATAACGGATATTGCAACAGTGCTGCCAATTTTTTCGATAGTACGTTCTACAAGGCTGGTTTTACCTGAGCCGGGAGAGCTAACTATGTTAATAGTAAAAATTCCCTTGCCGGTAAGCTTATCACGGTTATCCGCTGCAATAGCATCATTTTTTGCAAGTACTTTTCTTTCTACTGTTATTATACTCATGATCTGTTTATTATTAATTAAGATTTATCTTCCAATATGATCTCTGCAATTTTCAATTCTTCACCCGAGAGTACTTCAGTATCAGTTTTCAAGCAATCTGCACATTCCCTCAAACCGTAATTGTTTGTTGTTATGCCTCCGCATGAATTGCATTTTAAAAGGAAGGGGACTGATTCAATTTTAAGTTCTGAGTTTTGAAGTTCTGTATCAGCAGCGATTATTTCGTATGAAAACTTGAGGGAATCTGTAACTACTCCGCTGAACTCCCCGACTTTAAGCAAAATCCCTCTGACAAAGGGCAGCTCATCCTTTGGTACATTCTGCTCAACAATTTCTATGATATTTCTCGCAACAGATAGCTCGTGCATATATTTACAGTACAAATATACCCTTATTAAAAGGAGCAAAAAATGAGGATTATCATGTAAAAGGCAGATTGCAAAAGAGAATAAAATGACTATTGAAATATATGAAATAACAATTAGTTAAGAAAAATATACTGAGAATTAAATCACAAAAAAAAGCCCCAATTCTCACCTAGACCAGGAGGAGATCGGGGCAGTGATGAAGTATTCCAAGAGTCAGAAAAGGGCAGGGCTAATTCTGCCAGTTTCTAAGGATATCATGGGCTTTACTTGCAAACAAAGGGATCTTTTCTTCTATGACCGGACTCAAGCCCTCGCGTATAATACTTTCGTTATTGATCTCAATAACAAGAGCCTTAAGTTCTTTAGGGAAACTGATATCCAGTCTCGAGGCAAGCTCAATTATTTCAGGCAGCCCTGTATAATGCGGCGAACCTGAATATTTGCCCATGAGTTCTTTTTTATCAAGTTCTCTTATTTCTCCAATGCGTCCGCTGCGTGACTGCACAGAATCAAGCAGGAGAACTTTTTCATATCCTTCCATTACGTCCAGGAGCCGGAAACCGGCAGATGAGATCTCAAATACATCGATCCCGCCGCCGATGTTCTTTTCTAATTTTCTGGCAGCTTCAAGTCCGGCTGCATCATCTCCCATTATATCGTTGCCCAGCGCAATAACAAGTATGGGGTTCTTTTCGGTACTCATCTTGATATTTTATCTATTAGGTTCCTGCTTTTATCATAAATATTTATTTCAATAGGAACAGTTCCGGGCAGCGAGTGTGTTGCGCACGCATTGCATGGGTCGTATGCCCTGAATGCCATTTCGATCATGTTCAGCAGTCCGTCAGATGCTTTGCCTCCGTGTATAAGTCCTTTTGCAGCCTTATCAACACTCATAGCGATCCTTGCGGAGTTGTTCTGTGTTGCAACTATTAGATTAACTTTAGTAATGATACCCTTTTCATCGGTTTCATAGTGGTGTATCAGTGTTCCTCTTGGAGCCTCAACAACACCAATGCCAACAGCTGGAGTTTCAAACGGAATTGCCCTGATATCTTTTGATGTAATCTCGGGGTCATTTACCAGTTCGTTGATTCTCTCAGCAGCATAAAGCATTTCCACTACTCTAGCCCAATGATTTGCAAGCGTATGATGGACGGGCTTTCCGCCAAGCCCTATGAAGTATTCTTCGTAAGCCCTCTGGGCTTCAGGGGTTGCCATTCCGTCAGCCGCATTTAGCCGGGCAAGCGGCGCTACCGAATACACACTTGAAGAATCACCATCGGTAAATCCGTTCCATCCAAGAGGTTTCAGGTAACAGAATTTCACATAACTCCACGGCTCAACATGCTCGGCAATGTAATCAAGATACTTATCAGTTTTGAATTTTGCATATTCTTTTCCTTTCGGATTAACTACCCTGATCATTCCGTCATAAAAATTGACTTTATTATTTTCGTCAACAAGCCCCATGTAGTGTGTGCGGTGTGTATAAGTATCTGATGTAATTATTTTAAGATATTCATCATTCTTCAGTACAATATCCTTGAACACCTGAAGAGTGAATCGTGCAAAATCGAGTCCGCTTGCAGCTACTTCTTTGAAAAGGTGAAGGTCAGAATAATCAATGCCCTTAGCTACACCGCCGGGGAGTCCGAATACAGGATGAATTACTTTGCCTCCCAGGTAGGTGATAAGTGAGCGGATCTTCTTCCGCATATCAATTACTTTCTTTCCGGTTTCAAGCCCGACTTTTTCGATCACGCCAAGAATATTCCGCTTTTCTTTTGGGGCATCGGGCCCAACTATGAAATCAGGTCCGCCCAAAACATAAACATGAAGTGCATGATCTTCAAGCATGAACAGGCTGTAAACAAGTTCTCTTAGTTTTCTTGCTGCAGATGTCGGCTGGATCCTGTAAAGACTATCCAGTGCCTTTGTGCCTGCCATATGGTGAGCAGTCGGGCACACTCCGCATATACGGCTGGTAATTTGCGGCATATCTTCGGCGGGTTTACCTTTGCAGAAAATCTCAAATCCTCTTAATTCCGGGATCTGGTAATATGCTCTTTCAACTTCGCCTTTATCATCAAGCAGTATATCAATTTTGCCATGCCCTTCAAGGCGGGTAATTGGGTCAATTGTAATGCGCTTAGTTTTCATATACGAATCATTTGCCTTAAACATTCCTTCATTCCACTTTTCCTGAATTTTATGTACCATTTTACACTTCCTCCGCAATTTTTTTTCTAAGCAAAGATGCTGCCAGCCCGTACCTGTAAAAAGTGCCAACAGGATCCGGGATATCATCCAGCACTTTATCGATCTCAGGCTCAGTCTTTGCTTCAAGATTTGAGCAGATCGAAGAAAGTATCTTTGCACCCTGGTCTTTCACCCTTGAAGTAGGTCCGAAGCACCCGGTACACGGCATATTTCCGTTTATGCATAACGCCTCACATCCTGCGCGCGTTGCCGGACCCATGCAAACGATTCCCTGAGAAAGGAGGCATTTTTCAGGATCGGCGATTATCATATGCGGCCGTACAAAATGATCGAATGCAAGATCGGACGGTTTTGATCTTTTGCGAGGACACTCTTCGCATAAGGCAGAATCCGGAGCAAGCACAGTACCTTTTGGCGGCAGCTTACCTGAAAGAAGGGTTAACACTGCCTGTTTCAAAAGTTTCGGAGTAGGGGGACAGCCGGGTAAATAATAGTCAACATCAACTACCTGGTCAAGCGTGCGAACGATATTCCGGAATGCCGGAAGAGTAACATCTCTGGTTTTATCCTGAAAGATCTTTTCCGGATAGGTTTTTTCTGAATTTATTACAGATGGTGCATCTTCATAGATATATTTCAATATTTCCAGGCGTTCAAATTCATTTGCGAGTGCGGGAATGCCGCCCATATGAGCACAGGAACCGTAAGCGATCAGAATTTTGCTTTTTCTTCTGATAAGCCGTGCCATCTCTTCCTGCTCGGATGTTCTTATCGCGCCGTTAAGCATGGTTGCAAGTATTGAACCGTCTTCCATGGCCTCAACATCTGCCTTTTTGAAATCCATTGCAACAGGCCAGAAAACAATATCAACCGCATCAGCAACCATAAGAATATCTTCAGCAAGATCAACAACAGATTCCTCGCATCCGCCGCATGAGGCACACCAATAAAACGCAATTTTAGGTTTCTCAGGCATGTTCAAGCACCTCCTTATTGGTATGTTTAATTTCGGTCAGGTCTTCATCAAACATAGAAATTGATCCGGGCAATCCAAGCGGACCGAGTTTTGATATAGTTTCAACCATATCGTTGATTACTGTCTTAACTTTCTCGCCTTCTGAGGCAGAGATCCACTCCAGCCTTACCCTTTCTTTTTCGATTCCCATGCTTTCCAAAACCCTTTGCAGCAGACGGAACCGTCTGAGCATTTTATAATTTCCTTCTGAGTAGTGGCAGTCACCGGGATGGCAGCCGCCGATCAGCACACCATCTGCACCGCTTGCAAGTGATTGAAGTATGAACTGCGGGTCAACCCTGCCAGAGCACATCAGGCGTATTACTTTTACATTTGGAGCGTACTTTAATCTGGAGACTCCCGCAAGATCTGCTGCAGTGTAAGTACACCAGTTACAGAAAAATGCGATTATCTTTGGCTCCCATTTCTTTTTACCTGTTCTTTCAGACATGTTCAAGTTCCTTTCCTTCTGCTTTGCCGGCAGCAGGCTCAATACCTGCAAACCTGAGCAACCCTTCGATCTCACCGAAGATCTGCTCGTCTTCAAACAGGTTCTGTATAATAGAACCTGAAGGACATGAGGCAACACAAGTACCGCATCCTTTGCAAAGCGCCTCGTTTATATATGCTTTTTTAGTATCTTCAATAAATGATATTGCAGAGTAAGGACATAATGAAATACACGATTTGCAGCCCGAGCAGAATTCTTCTATTATATTTGCCGTATTTGGTTCAAGCTCAATAGTTCCTGCACATATAAGAGCAAGAGCTTCTGCAGCCGCAGCGCCGGCCTGGGCAACCGAATCAGGAATATCTTTCGGACCCTGGCACGCACCCGCAATAAAGATGCCGTCTGTAAATGTACTTACAGGGGCAAGCTTTGGATGGCGCTCAAGGAAGAATCCTTCGTTGGAGCAGGATATATTGAACAGTCTTCTGACATCGGAAGCGTCCTCTCTTGGTTCAAGCCCGACCGAAAGCACTACCATATCAACCGGTATCCTTCTGACTACTCCAACCAGAGTATCTTCTACCCTAATAGTAAGTTTGTTTTCCTCTTCAGCTGCAAGTGCCCAATCAGTAACTTCGGCAACACGGCCTCTGATAAAATGAACGCCCTCATTCATTAACTTATCATAGAACTCTTCGTATCCTTTTCCGGGTGTCCGCATATCAATATAGAAATTGTAAACCTCTGCGCCGGTGTGTTCTTTTATCAAATGGGCAAGCTTAAGCGAATACATGCAGCACACTTTAGAACACCACTTATTGCTTTTTTCATCCCGTGAGCCAACACAATGCACGATCCCTACTTTTGCAGGTTTTCTGCCTTCTTTAGTTACAACTTCCCCGCCCGTCGGACCGGATGCATTTACCATTCTCTCAAGCTCTAATGATGTGAATACATTCGGGAATCTTCCGTAACCATATTGCGGCGCGAGTTTCGCATCATATGTTTTGAACCCCGTGGCAAGTATAACCGAGCCAATGTTAACTTCTTCATACTTTGCAGTCTGCTTCAGATCGATCGCATCCCTATCGCATGCTTCAATACAGGTCTTCTTGCAGCGGTGACTTTTGAAATCAATACACGTTTCGGGATCGAACAGCACAACCTGCGGCGTTGCCTGAGGGAACGGAATATAAATAGGTTTGCGCTTGCTCATACCAAGGTTGAATTCATCAGCGTACTTCGCTTCTTTATAAATGCACGCGTCAATGCAATCCAAACATCCAACGCAAAGTTCTTCGTTAACATACCGCGGTTTGCGTTTTACCGTTGCTTTGTAATTTCCAACAAATCCTTCAATCTTTTCAACTTCAGAGTATGACCATAATGTAATGTTTGGATGAGATTTTACGGCTGACATCTTAGGAGTTAGTATACATGCTGCGCAATCAAGCGTTGGGAAGGTTTTATCGAACATGGCCATGTGCCCGCCAATAGTGGGCTCACGCTCAACCAGGTAAACCTTCTTTCCGGCATTTGCAATTGTTAATGCGGCATGAATACCGGCAATACCACCGCCAAGTATCAGCACATCAGGATTAATTGGCACCTGCTTCTTAACAAGCGGTTTATGGAAAAATACACGCTGAACAGCTGCGCGCACTAGGTCAATTGCTTTTTCAGTTGCAGCCTGCTTATCACCGGTAACCCACGAAACATTCTCACGGATATTTACCATGTGGAAGAAATACGGATTAAGCCCTGCCTTTTCTGTGGCAACCCTGAAAGTGTGTTCATGCAGAAGAGGAGAGCAGGATGCAACGACTATTCTGTTAAGTCCGAATTCTTTTATATCTTTTTGTATGAGTTCCTGCCCCGGATCAGAGCACATATATTTGTAATCCCGGGATATAGTAACTCCCGGCAGTGAAGCAGCATAATTCTGCACTTCGGCTACATCAACCATAGAAGCTATGTTATGACCGCAATGGCAGATATAAAAGCCGATCTTTGGCACGCTGTAACCATTTCCATTAGACGTAGACATGACTGCCTCCTTCCAGAATCTTGAATATATTTTCAGGCCGGGCAAATAATCTTTGTATTCCAAGCTCTTTGAGCGGAATCCCAAGCGCGAGCCCAAGCAGCTGAGTAAAGTAAAGCACGTCTATCTTCAGATCGGTTTTGAATTTCTTATCAATATCGGTCTGATAGCACTCTAAATTAAATTGGCACAGCGAGCAGGCAGTTGTGATCACATCTGCCCTGCGTTTTTTAGCTTCATGCAGAATAATGTAACTCAGCGGCAGAGCAACCTCCTGTATTGTACCGGTAAGGCTTGCTCCGCAGCACCTGGTTTTCATAGTCCAGTCAACAATTTCTGCCCCCGCTGCTTTGAACAGGCGGTCCATTGAAACCGGGTTTCTTTGATCTTCAAAAGTTGAGTACGGCCTTACTGTCTGGCAGCCGTAATATGGAACAACCTTCAGGCCCGTAAGTGGGTGTTTTATTGCTTTTGATATTTCCTTTTCACCAAGATCGTTTATCAGGACATCAAGAGGGTGGCGTACCTTAGCTTTGCCTGTATATGTTAGACCGGATTCATAAAGAGCCGACTGTATCTTTCTCATATCGGCCGGGTTCTCATTCAGAAATTTTTGTGTTTTAAGCAGAACCATATAACATGCACTGCATGGAGCAACAATATTAACTTCCTTTTCGTCTTTAAGCTGTTCTTCTGCAAGCGCAAGATTTCTTGCAGCAAGCACAAATGCTTTATTTTCGTCTATGGCCATATAAGCTGTTGCACCGCAGCAGTTCCAGTCATTAAGTTCAACGTAATCAATGTTAAGCGCTCTGAAAACAGCAAGGAGTGATTCTTCATACAGTTTGCCTGTGCTCTTTAGCGAGCATCCCGGGTAATATATATATTTCATAATGCAGGAGCCTCCTTCACGTTATCCATGCTCTGCAGCAGCTTTTTCAGTGCTTTTTTATCTTTGATTCTCTCGGTCTTCATCGAGATCCTGCCTCTGAGCCAAAGCTTGATGCCAAGCTTCATATTCTTGAAGAGCATTATCGGATTAGTCTTCAGATACATCTTAAGCAAAAGCGGTCCTTCGCTGTTGCGTCCGTTATTGAGTACCTGTGAGAAAAAATTACTTGCTAAAACTGATGCAGGGAAATTCTTGTGGTGGTAGCCGCCTGAGATCGCTTCTCTTTTTAAGGCGTACATAACATCGGTGATCTTGATACCTTTGGGACACTCAACAGTACAGGCATAACATGATGCGCAAAGCCATACCGTTGAGGAATTTAGTACTTCAGTTTTGAATCCTTCCCTCACCATCTGGATTATTTTCCTTGGAGTGTAATCCATATAATGGCTTACCGGGCATGCAGCACTGCATGTACCGCACTGAATACAGCCGTACAATTTTTCACCATGAGCACTCTTAGCAATTCTTTTCCTGAAACCTTTATCAAGCTCGTTTTCGTACTTAATACGCCTCTTGATCTCAATAATATCTGTAGCTGCATTATCCAGTGCAAAGGATTCAGCTAATTTGGATCTATCCATTAGCAAATCTCTCCTTTGAATTTAAGTAGTTTTAGATAATTTGACTTACTGACTGAACGACATTATTAATTGCATTTTCAACCTCGGCGCTTATATTAGTTCCGGAATCAAAGGATGCGGCTTCTATTCCATATATGGTTAGTTCATGCGGCAGATTGCCAAGTGAGGCTGAAAGATATATAGCTTGT
This sequence comes from Ignavibacteria bacterium, assembly GCA_030835005.1. Taxonomy (GTDB): domain Bacteria; phylum Bacteroidota; class Ignavibacteria; order Tepidaquicellales; family OLB5; genus OLB5. The sequence goes on from JAUQWT010000373.1 coordinate 18,957, forward strand.
GTTACACTGAAAAGGTGAGTTGAAAATTTGAATATTTCTGAAGGAAGTATTGTGCCTGGTGCTGTAAACTTATGTATTGTACCAGCGGGAGAGCCGGAGAGGACGGCATCGATCAGAATAACTTTGTTTCTTCCGGCCCATTTTTCAATAAGATCGGCGCCATCCCCGTTATTTTCAATTACTTCAATGCCATTAGGGGCATTTTCTTTGATTCTCTTCGCTGCAATGAGTCCGGCGGCATCATCGCCCCGGTACTGGTTGCCTATTCCAATTATTAATGTTTTGGAATTATCCATTATTTAAGGCAGCGGGTTTTCTATTCCCTTTGAATATCTAATTTCAAAAAATGTGTTGCACATGAAATACACGGATCGTAATTCCTGATAGCCTGTTCGCACTTCCAGATAAGTTCCTTTTCAGGAAGATTAACAACTGAAGGAATAAAATTCCTCAGGTCATTCTCTATCGTCTTCTGGTTCTGTGAAGTGGGCGGCACTATCTTTGCATCTTCTATCAGTCCTTCAGAGTTGACTCTGTACCTATGATAAATCATCCCCCTTGGAGCTTCGGTACAAGCGTAGCCTGTTGCTTCCGAAGGTTCTACTTCAACAGCAGCGCTATCGGGCATTCGATAGTTATCTATTATCCTTAATGCTTCTTCACATGAATAAATTGTTTCTATCCCGCGGATTATAATGCTTTTGAAGGGATTGAAACACTCCCTTCCAAGTCCCACTTCATCTGCTATTTCTTTGCAAAGCGGGGTCAGCCTATCATAATTCAAGTTGTACCTTGCAATAGGACCTACTAAGTAATTATCCCGTTCCCTAATTCTTGAATGCAGTGCATGTGAATGCTCTACATGTTCTTCCCTGAAGTGGAAATCATACTGCTCAGGCAGTATATCCAGGCCCTTATTTGACATTATCCTTCCTTCGTTGAAAGGATATTCTTCAGGGTGTACAAGTGAAACGCATTCATAATCCTGAACGAATTCCGGAAATTTGAGAGTTGAAGCAAATCTTGCAGTCTCAACAGCAGCATCGCGTGCCCACAAAATATCTTCTCGCATTTTCAGAAGTTCTTTGCGGGTTGGCAATTTGTAAAAACCGCCTACTTTGACATTGATGGGGTGGATCTCTCTTCCGCCAACTAGATTCATGATATCATTACCGATCTTCTTCAGCTTCAATGCCTTTTTTACTATTTCCGGGTGGTCTTTTGACATTTGAACTACATCATCATATCCCAGAAAGTCAGGGGCATGAAGCATATACAAATGCAAAGTGTGGCTTTCGATCCATTCACCGCAGTACAGCAGTCTCCTAAGCTCTCTTATTTCGGGAGAAATAGTAACACCAAATGCATTTTCCATTGCATGCACTGCACTCATCTGGTATGCAACCGGGCAGATTCCGCAAATCCTTGCAGTTATATCCGGTGCTTCCTGATAAGGTCTCCCTCTCAGAAATGCCTCGAAAAAGCGGGGCGGCTCGAAAATTCTGAGCTCAACCTCTGAAACTTCATTGTTCTTGATCTTTATATACAACGCGCCTTCTCCTTCGACGCGCGCGATATAATCAACTTTTATTGTCTTATTTTTCATTTGCTTCGCTTTCTTTTCTAAAAGCTTCCGCATATGCATTAAAACTGCGGAATGCGATCATAACATCAAACTTTGAGCAGCCCATGGCTTTGAACTGCTTTGCCAGAGATGATGTATTAACTGAATCCATCGGTCCGTAACATCCAAAACAACCGCGGTTATATGAGGGGCAAAGTGCATTACAGCCGGTGTGTGTGACGGGCCCCAGGCATGGGATGCCGTGAGCGGTCATAACGCATATATTTCCTTTGAGTTTGCAATCAATACATACACTATACGAAGGGACGTTAGGCTTGCGGCTATTTAGAAATGCATTTAATACTTCTATCAGCTGATATTTATTGATAGGGCAGCCGCGCAGTTCAAAATCAACATGCACAAATGCGCTTACCGGCATAGATCTATCAAGTGTGGAAATATATTCGGGTGAAGCATAAACAATTTTTGTGAATTCCTTTGTATCTTTCCAGTTTCTTAGTGCCTGGATGCCGCCTGCCGTTGCACAGGCGCCTATAGTTATAAGTATCTTACATTCTTTTCTTATCTGCCTTATCTCTTCAACATTGCGTGGAGTAGTGATACTGCCTTCAACCAGGCCTATATCATAAGGTCCCTTTTGCATTCTGCTTGAAGCCTCCGGGAAATATGCAAGCTCTACTCCTCCAAGCACATCCAGCAGCTCATCTTCAGCATCCAGCAGCGAGAGCTGACAGCCATCACAAGAAGACATTTTGAATACAGCCAGTTTTGGTTTCTTATTTGCCATTTTAAAGCTCCTTTACCTCAAAGATATCAGTAACGTTAGAAAAACTGAAGACGGGTCCATCTTTGCATACAAAACTTGGCCCGTATTGGCAGTGACCGCAGAATCCAAGAGCACATTTCATGTTTCTTTCAAGTGAAACATAGATACCTTTTTCGTCTACACCGTTCTTTTTCAATTCATCCACTGCATACTTCATCATAATTTCCGGTCCGCAAACCATTGCCCTGGTTTTTTCGGGGTTAAGCTCAACATAATTCAGAAGAGTTGTCACAACACCAACGTGGCCTCGCCAGGTACTGTCAGATCTATCGACAGTAACATCTATTTCTACATCATATTTTTTCCGCCATAATTCAAGCTCAACTGGATAAAGGATATCCCGGGGTGTTCTAACGCCGTAAAGGATAACGAATTTCCCGAATTGTTTACGGTGTTTCAGGATATGGTAAATGGCAGGCCTCAAAGGAGCAAGCCCTATTCCTCCCGCTATGATGCAAATATCTTTGCCTTTGTTTTGTTCAAGCGGCCAACTGCTTCCAAATGGCCCGCGGAGTCCAATTATATCGCCCTTCTTGAGTTTTGAAAGAACATTTGTAACATATCCGACTTTGTGAATAGTGTGCAGAAGGGAGCTTCTTCTAGATGAATCTGAACTGATCGAGATTGCAGCTTCACCTACACCAAAGGCATAAAGCATGTTGAATTGCCCCGGTTTGAAACTGAACTCTCTTCTTTCATCATTTTCATATGCAAGCTCAATTGTGAACACATCTTCAGTTTCCCAGAAGATTTTTTTTATCTTCATGGCTTCAGGAGTCATCGGATCGACCTGTTGGAATCCTGATTTATTTTCTGTCATTTCATTAATAGTTTAAACACGTTTATATACATCAAGCAGCTGCATTCTGGTGGATTGCAGGCGCTGCTCTAATATATGAGCAAATCTCTTAAGCATTTCATAACCCATCTTGGGATCATCTTCGCATTTATTTCTCAGGCATTCGCCATCCAGTGCAATTGCCCTGACTTCCTCCAAAGCATGAGCCTCGAAATGCCATTTATACGGAGAAACTATCCAGGACCAGCCAAGGATCTGTCCGGGGCCTATGGTTAAGATCCTGAGGTTGCCTTTATCTCTGCCATTGATCTCGAGCGCAACCTTGCCCGACCTTATGAGATAAAAACTCTCGGCTTTATCTCCTTCTCTGAAAATGATTTCGTCTTCGTGATAAACAACATTGGAGGCACAACCTGTTATCTGCATCAGGTAGTTTTCATCTAGGTCCTTCATGAATGGATGATTTTTTAAAATTCCTGAAAGGTCTTCCATGGTTTTTAATTGTTATTTTGTTTTAATTCTTGGTGAATTTCTTAAATTTTCTACTTCTTTTGTTATATCTATACCTACAGGGCACCAGGAAATGCATCTGCCGCAGCCAACACATCCGGATGTGCCAAACTGGTCTATCCACGATGCCAGTTTATGGGTTATCCACTGACGGTACCTTGCCCTGATCGATGTTCTGAAACTTCCGCCCGCAACTTTAGAGTAATCGAGGCTGAAACATGAATCCCACCTGCGCCATCTTTCTGCGTGGTTGCCGGAGAGATCTGTTGTATCTTCCATGTTTGAGCAGAAACATGTGGGGCAAACCATAGTACAGTTTGCACATGATAAGCAGCGTGTTGCAATTTCAGACCATATCTGGTGATCGTGATTATTATAGAACAGGTCTTTAATCCCCGCCGTATTCATAGTTCGTTTCATGTTTACTTCTGCTGCCATTACTGCACTTGCAGCTGCTTTTATCTGGCCTTCTCCGGCTTTGCGAAAATCAAGTTTGGATGCAAGTTCAGAACCTCTTAAAGTCCCTTCATCAAGCAGAAAATAATGCTCATTTTTGTTAATTACCTCAGTCAGCGAAATGTCATAGCCCAGCCTGGCTTTTGGCCCGGTCTTCATTGATACACAAAAACAGGTGCCATCTGACTGTGTGCAGTTCACTGCAATTATAAAAATATTCTTCCTCACCTTATTATAGTAGCCATCTGCAAAGGTACCGTTGTTAAAAACTCTATCCTGAACAAAGATCGCTTTAAGATCACATGCTCTTACTCCAAGGAAAGCGTATTTGGGAGGCGGAGTTGCAGGAAGAGTAACATCGAATCCTTTCCCGTTTCTTTCTGCTTCCCATAGCTTCAGGCGTTCGGGGAACATAAATTTCTTCCAGGACTGCGGCCCGACAACATATCCGAAGAGAGCCTCATCATTACGTTTAACTAACCGGTAAGAACCTGCTTCCTGTTCATCCCCCCACCCTATGGGGAGATCCCCGGTACTTCCAATTTCATCGTAGATTATAGCACTATCTTTTATTGAAGGGCCGATTACCGTGTAGCCGTCTTTCTTCAGAATGCTGATAATTTTATCTAAATTACTTTTGTCTATTGTTTTCATTTTTTGTTTTTTCCGTGAACGGCAGTTACTATGGAATTCAGTCCGCCTCTCGGGGTAAACTCGCCTTTAACTTCCATCCAGCGGGGTTTTAAGATTCCAACAAGATCATCAAGTATCCTGTTGATAACATTTTCGTAGAAGATTCCTTCGTTTCTGTATGATTGCAAATAATATTTAAGGGATTTGAGCTCAATACACTTTCTGGCCGGTATATATGATATTGTAATGATACCAAAATCCGGTTGTCCTGTCTTAGGACAAACTGAAGTAAACTCGTTTGCCTGGTGTACTATAAGGTAATTTCGTTCAGGAAAAGAGTTATCAAATGCCTCGAGTAATAGTGTTTTTTTTTGGTCTGTTCTAACTGGGTTAAACTTTTTCATATTCTTCTTAGCCCCTGTGAAATTTTACTGAATATGACACAAAATCATCAAAAATTGCTCAAAAAACCATGCATCTTTCACTTCAAAAATATCAGTTTTACATGAGAAAAATTATGATTCAAATCATAGGGAATGATGATGTATATATGTTATTTTTATATTAATATGTGTGAAAAATAACAACTAAAAACATCATGAAAGCAAAGCTATTAATAACATTAGTTTTACTCCTTACATCAGTTGCAGCATTTTCGCAAATACACCTGCAAAAAGGTAGCGAAATATGTTCGCATAAAAAAATGAACGCGCCCAGCGTTTTGGATTTGGGAGATTCACCCGGTTCACCAAGACATTCTTTTGATGTGCTTGATTATAAAATGAACCTGGATATACGAAGCTGTTTCATTTCACCATACCCAAAATCATATACCGGAAACATAATTGTAAAGTTCAGAGTGGATTCAGCGCTCAGCACAATAAAGCTGAATGCCGTTAATACTTCAATGCAGATAAATTCTGTTGGCTTAAGCGGTGTTTCTTTTACTCATATTTCAAACATACTTACAATTACTTTGAACAGAGCATACACGCCTGGAGAGATCACCGAAGTTTTGATAAACTATCAGCATCTTAATGTTTCTGATAATGCGTTCTATACCGGCAATGGAGGTGTATTTACAGACTGCGAACCTGAAGGAGCAAGAAAGTGGTTCCCGTGCTGGGATAAACCCTCGGATAAAGCTACAGTTGATATAACCGTTAAAGTTCCGGCAAACGTAAAAATAGGTTCTAACGGAAGACTGAATGACTCGCTTGTTACAGGAGACACAATTTATTATCACTGGATAAGCCGTGACCCTGTTGCAACTTACCTTACTGTACTTACAGGTAAAGTAAATTATAATTTAAATATTGTTTACTGGCATAAACTTTCAAATCCCGCTGATAGCATACCAATAAGATTTTATTTCAACAACGGCGAGAACCCGGCGAATATTCAAAATATTATCGGTACGATGACGACTTACTTCTCTCAAAAGTTTGGTGAACATCCTTTTGAGAAAAACGGGTTTACAACAGTACCAATATCCGGATTTCCCTGGGGCGGAATGGAGAATCAAACTTTAACAACATTAATGCCCAACGGATGGGGAGAGAATCTTGTTTCGCATGAATACGCTCACCAGTGGTATGGAGATATGATTTCGCCGGCAACATGGGCAGATATATGGCTTAATGAAGGTTTTGCAACATACATAGAAGCCTTGTGGTATGAAAAAACCGGAGGATATACTGCTTACAAAAATGATATTAATGGCGATGCCCAAAGTTACTTGTCCGGTAATCCTCATTGGCCAATTTATAATCCCGACTGGGCAATAAATACACCGCCAAACAGCACGTTATTTAACGGACCGATAACTTATTACAAAGGAGCATGCGTACTCCATATGCTTAGATATGTTTTACAGGATACAAATGTGTTCTTCAATTGCTTAAGAGGTTATGCAACCGATACTGCCAACTTCAAGCATAAAACAGCAACTACAGATGATTTTACGGCAAAGATAAGCCAGATCGCAGGGCAGGATTTAACATGGTTCATAGACCAGTGGGTGAAACAGCCCGATCATCCGATCTACCAGAATTATTACCAGATCACAACTAACGGCGGAAGTTCCTGGACAGTTGGATTCCAGGCAAGGCAAACCCAATCAACAACTCCATTTCATAAAATGCCGCTTACTCTAAAGATAACTTTTGCAACGGGGGCTGATTCCGTATTCCGGGTTATGAATGACGTGAACAATCAATATTGGTTCTGGCAGTTCAACCGTCAGCCTTTAACGTTTACATTCGACCCGAATAACGATATAGTTCTGAAAGTAGCTACAACAGTAATTGGTCAGGTTGGAATTACTACTATAGGGAATGAAGTACCCGGAGTATTTGCTTTAGGGCAGAATTATCCCAATCCGTTTAACCCGGTAACATATATTAATTTTGATATTCCGAAAAACTCTAGTGTCTCGATCAGGATCTATGATATAACCGGAAAAACAGTTCAGGAAGTCTTTAATGGTGTATGCGCGCCGGGCAAATACAAAGCGGATGTTGACGGCACTGATCTTGCCTCGGGAATTTATTACTATGAGATACATGCAAATACGATTGAAGGCGGCGCTTCGTTTAAGGATGTGAAGAAAATGGTACTGGTGAAGTAAACTATATTAACATGCCTGCCGGCAGCTCTTCTGGTCACCGGGTCAGGACTGCTTTCGACAGGCAGGTTGTTTTCGAAATTACTGATTGACTCACTTGTTGTTTTTATTCAGTTTTTCTGCAATTATTGGATTTGTTGTAGGTTGTTTACATCATAGTGTCCAGATGCTTTATCAATAGTTAAATTCGTTTTCGCTTTAAAACATCATAGTCCTTCATGTTGTTCTTAAAACATATTTCAAAAATCTAATATTCTCCGAATGAAAAAATCGCTTCTGATTGTTTCAGCCCTCTTGTTCGCAGTTAGCATCTTATACACTCAACATACATTTCCTCACGGAAGTTTATTATGCTCTCAATCCAAATCCAGGTTACCGGATTCATACGTCCTGGCAGAATCTAACAATTCCCCCCGGCATAAGTATGATGTATTGGATTATAAACTCGACCTGGATATAAGAAGTTGTTTTTTAGCCCCATATCCTAATTCGTTTACAGGCTCGGTAAAGATGAAGTTCAGGATAGATACAGCGCTGAGCACGATAAATCTGAATGCAGTTAATACATCTATATTAATAGAGTCGGTTGGACTATCGGGAGTATCATTCACGCACACAAACAATATTGTAAATGTTACGCTGAACCGTACATACGTTCCCGGCGAAATTACAGAAGTACTGATAAAGTACCGGCATAATAATGTTTACGACACGGCATTTTTCACAGGAACAGGCGGGGTATTTACTGATAGTGAACCTGAGGATGCAAGAAAGTGGTACCCTTGCTGGGATAAACCTTCAGATAAGGCAACATTTGACATCAGGGTAAAAGTACCGCCTAATGTTATTCTGGGCTCTAACGGAAGACTGAATGATTCAACTCTTGTGGGTGATAGCCTGTTCTACCACTGGGTTAGCCGCGACCCAATCTGTACTTATGCAGTTGTACTTGTTGGGAAAGTGGATTATAACTTAAACATTATTTATTGGCGCAAATTATCCAGTCCAAACGACAGCTTGCCAATAAGATTTTACTTCAATACCGGAGAAAACCCTTCACACATTCAGAATATCATGATCAACATGGCGACATATTTCTCGCAGAAGTTTGGCGAGCATCCTTTTGAAAAGGACGGTTTTGCCACAGTACCCGCGCCCGGCTTTTTGAGTGCAGGGATGGAAAACCAGACATTAACAACCCTTTGCCAGAATTGCTGGGACGAGAGCCTCGTTGCCCACGAATTTGCTCATCAGTGGTTTGGCGATATGATCACCTGCGGAACATGGGCTGATATATGGCTGAATGAAGGCTTTGCAACTTATGCTGAAGCGCTTTGGATTGAAAAAGTAAGCGGGTACACCGCTTACAAAAGCAACATTGATACTCTTTACTGGATATACTATGGGCAGAATCCCGGGTGGCCAATTTACAATCCGCAGTGGGCCATTAATACTCCGCCGCATCATGATTTATTCAATATAGCAACAACTTATGCCAAGGGTGCATGCGTATTGCACATGCTAAGGTATGTGCTTCAGGATACATCGGTATTCTTCAACTGCCTGAGAGGATATGCCGCTGATACTGCACAGTTTAAGTACAAAACGGCGGTAACGGATGATTTTACCGCAAAGATAAGCCAGATAGCAGGACAGGATCTGACTTGGTTCATTGATGAGTGGGTGAAACAGCCAAATCATCCTGTGTATAACAACAAATATCAATTTACGAATAATAATAACGGGACATGGAAGGTTGGTTTTTATACAAGGCAATCGCAGTTTAATACTCCCTTCCATAAAATGCCTTTGACCCTGAAGATTAGTTTCAGTTCCGGACCAGATACAATATTCCGGGTTATGAATGATGTTAATGACCAGATCTGGTACTGGACATTCAACCGTCAGCCTACAGGCTTTGTATTTGATCCTGATAAGGATATTGTATTGAAGACTGCAAATACAGTTGCCGGTGCAATAGGCATTACACCTAATGGTACTGAAGTTCCCGGCGTTTTTTCACTTGGTCAGAATTATCCCAATCCGTTCAACCCGGTAACCTATTTTGATTTTGATATTCCGAAAAACTCAAATGTTTCTATCAGGATTTATGATATAACAGGAAAAACAGTTCAGGAAGTCTTTAATGGTGTATGTGCACCGGGCAAATACAAAGCGGATCTTGACGGCACTGATCTTGCCTCTGGAATTTATTACTATGAGATACACGCAAATACGATTGAAGGCGGTGCAACGTTTAAGGATGTGAAGAAGATGGTTCTTTTGAAGTAAAAAGGCAAAAGTAAAAAGGCAAAAAGTTTTTTGTAGAGACGGGTCGGTAACCCGTCTTTTTTTATTACATAATGATCATACTACTTAATGCGAACATCGTTTAGCTGAAAATCAACTGGATTAGATTTCACAATCCCTCAAAAGAGTATTATCATAAAAGCTGTTAATTTAAGATGACTCTTATCCCCGTCTTTTTCCTGATAATTTCTCCGTAATCAACAACTCGACAAAAATCAAATTTCAATCTGACAATAATCATATTAATCCGCGTCACTATGAACTAAGTTTGCAAAACATAGATGCTATCAGGCATTCTCAAATATTTATGAACTCAAGAAAGAATTATAAACATAACAGTAAGGCTCATACGATATTCAATGAATTTCTTGGGACGATTCATAATCAACTCCTTGCTTAATCTTCAGCTACTATAGTTATCGGTGCATAGAGAAGTAATTCCATAGGTTCAAAAGTATATTAAATGACTTCATTAAACCCAGTAAATAAAGTTTGATATACTATAGTGCCTGTGGACGAGCAAATTATTAGTAATGCACACCGGAAAGAAATTACAGTTTTAGTGAATGAGCAATTAACTCCCAGCTCATACAATTATGAATGGGATGGCCGGAACTTTGCATCGGGTGTTTACTTCTATAAACTGGAGGCGGGTAATGCTTCGGCATCGCTCAGCACAAGTTTTTCAGAAGCGAAGAAAATGATCCTTTTGAAGTAAAATCATTTCATTTGAAATAGAACTTTAAAAAAAACAATAATGAAAGCAACTATTAATTTGTTTAAAGCATGTATCTTATGGAAAGCGTCAGTATTGGTTGTTTTAACACAATTGTTGTTTTTGAACAACAGTTCTTCACAAACCCAAACCTGGCAATGGGCAATTCAGGGTGGTGGAGCTACCGCAGGAACGCAGGGAACGGGTATTGCTGTTGATGCATCAGGGAATATATTTGTAGTTGGCATTTTTTCGGGTACTGCGACTTTCGGCTCAACAACAATTACCAGTTGCGGCAGTTGGGATATTTATGTTCTCAAGTATGATGCTTCCGGCAATGTTCTTTGGCTTAAAAATGCAGGCGGAAAGCTTGAAGACTACGGCTCTGGAATTGCACTGGATGGTTCTGGAAATGTATATATTACAGGTTCATTCACAGATACAGCAGTTTTTGATGTTGGTTCAACTGTAATCAGTTCCGGATCACTGGATGTTTTTATAGCTAAATATAATTCTTCAGGTCTATTACAGTGGGTTAAAACTGCTGGAAATTCGTTAGTAGATAGAGCGTTTGCTGTTGCAGTGGATATATCAGGCAATGCTTATCTTACAGGTCAATATTACGGTCCTATTACTTTTGCGCCTCTTTCGCAAATAGGCGGTTATGGTGGGTGGGACATTTTTGTTGTTAAGTATAGCTCTGCAGGTATTGCCCAATGGGTGACTAGTGGAGGGAGTTCAGTTTTTGCATGGTATGGTGAATCCGGAATGGGAATACAAATTGATCAAACTGGAAATGTATTTGTTACCGGTCAATTGAATGGAATAGCTGGTTATCCAACTTATTTTGGAAGTATAGCCCTGGTTTCAAGTGGCGGTGCGGATTTCTTCATTGCAAAGTATGATGCATCCACATCAAGTTGGGAATGGGCCGTAAAAGGAGGAGGCGCGGGAAACGAAACCGGCAGCAAACTCGGCTTAGATAATGACGGCAATGTATATGTTATCGGTTCTTTTGAGGGAACTGCAACTTTCGGAATGAACACAATTACAAGCGATGGTACTAATGATTATTTCGTTCTTAAATATGACCCATTGGGAAATTTCCAATGGGTGAATCAAATGGGAGGGATAGGATACTTTGGAGAACGAGGAATGTGTGTTGACACAAATGGTAATGTATACGTTGCAGCAACATTTGGTGGCACCGCAATTGTTGGAACTTCATCTGTTACAAGCACGGGAAACGATAACATATATATTGCAAAATTTAATACAACAGGTATTTTTCAATGGGTGAAGCACGTTCCAGGTTCATATTATTCTACAGCAAGTGGAATCACAACGGATACTTACGGAAATGTTTTCGTTACCGGGTGGTTTCAATCATGGATATTTTTTGGAAGTATATCATTGTTTAGAAGTGGTACAAGAGATATGTATTTGTCTTCGCTTAGTGATATACCCCTTCCTGTTATGCTTACTCATTTCAATTTTACAGTCAGATTCAATAATGTGACATTGAAATGGGGCACTGCATGGGAGCTTAATAACTCAGGATTTGAAGTTGAACGAAAAGCCCCTACCAATCCGCCCGTAGGGGGGACGCAGGAATGGCTAAAAGTCGGATTTGTTTCCGGGCATGGAACGACAAGTGTACCGCAAAATTATGCCTTTAATGATAATAGTCTCTCAACTGGCACTTACCACTACAGACTGAAGCAGGTTGATTTCAACGGCAGCTGTGAATATTTCAATCTTAATAGTGATGTCGTTATCGGAGTGCCGTCGAAATTCCATGTATCGCAGAATTATCCCAATCCATCCAATCCAAAATCGAAGATTGATTACGAGATCCCATTGAACGCAAAAGTTTCAATCAAACTTTATGATTTGCTTGGCAGGCAAATTATTCAGATTGTTGACGAAACAAAGGAAGCCGGCTATTACACTGCCGAATTTGACGGAACAAACCTTGCTTCTGGAGTATATTTCTACCGCATCATAGCTGAAGGACAGGGAAAAAGTTTTAATAAGACTTTGAAGATGGTTTTGATAAAGTAAACCTATGAGTTTTTCATAACAAAATAGCCGGAGCATATCCGGCTATTTTGTTATATTTTATTCCAAATGTTTCTACAACTTTATTGTTTCCTCGCTCCGGAAATTGGAGATCTGTGAAACCAGATTCTCTTCAGATGCGATAAGGTCTTTAATAGAAAGATTTTTCAATACGCCGTCAACAGCGCTTTGTACCGTTTGCCATAGTGAGCGTACGGAGCAATCGATAGAATGATTGCAAATATTTACCGTGCCGCGGTGATCGTTGCAGAAGTCATCATCATACAGCCTGCCGCCCAATGAATCCAGTACATCCTTAACCATAATTTCATCAGCTGCGCGGCTAAGGGTGTAACCGCCTATC
>JAUQWT010000374.1 GCA_030835005.1 Ignavibacteria bacterium
TACAGTAAGAGCAGGAAATTTCTACGAAGTATTTTCAAGCGGATTAACTTTAAATGCGTTTGAAAGCCGCCCGATCGGATGGAATACAGAGTTTGACGGAGCCAAGCTGAATTTCAAGCATACTTTCGGCAAAAAAGGGAAGATCAAGTTTGATGGAACTATCCTTGGCGGAGGAATGGATTTCACAGATATTTCTGATACTTCAAGGATAGAGGAGTATTCCATTCGCGCGGGAAATTTTCTGATATCGCCTTTTAAACCTCTTACAATTGGAGGGTCATATCTTTATACAGATGGCAAGATACCGACAGGAAATATCATAACGGATATTTCTGCGGAAATATTTGAAGGTAATATTGGATTGAGCCACAAAGGTTTTAACCTTTTTGTTTCATACGCCAATAAAGTTACTATATCTCAGCCAAATTCGATCTACTCTCAGTCAAAAGCTCCAAGAGGTGACGGTGCGTATGGCTCGCTTTCATACACTAGAGAGGGATTCGGAATTACGGTTGACTACAAGAATTACCGGTTTAACATTGTTACACCCGATAACCGTAGCTCAACAGATCCGTTTAAAGCGCTGCCTTTTCAAAACGCTCCATCCTGTATTAAAGTATATTCATCAACGCTGCTTTCCAGATTCCCGCATAACGTCGATTTTAATGATGAAGTTGGCTGGCAGGTTGATGTATTCTATTCTCCTAACGACAAACTTACTTTAAATGCTAATGCATCATTAACAAGCCGGCATTATAATTACATGGATGTTGATACTTCGATATACACAAAATACCAGAGAATTGAAAGAAGCTCGGCTTTCCTGCCGTCAACTAAGAATGAGTTTTCACCATATTGGGAATTATTTCTTGAAGCAGAATATTATGTGAATAAGAATTTGAAGACAAAACTCGGAGTTTCGCGTAAAACCAATATTCTGTACAGTATTGTGGATCCAAACAGCTCTGATATTATCCGCACTTTTACTGTTCCTTTGGAAATACAGTATTCGTTTGCAAAAGTTTACGGAGTGAAACTAAACGCTGAATTCCAAACCGCGTATAACAGCTTAAGAGCAGGTGATAAGAATTTCTGGAGCCAGCTTACTACTTTAAGCATTTCCAGATCACCTAATATAATCCTGTCAGGAACAGTGGAATCCACAAACGATGAAGAAGATGCATCAGGGAAAAAATTGTGGGTAAAAGGAGAACTCACGTACAAGTTCTCTTCATCCAATGCTATAATGCTTGCTTATGGCAGCGAAAGGGGAGGTCTGCAATGTTCAAGCGGGATCTGCCGCTATGTTAATCCTTTTAATGGTTTCCGCTTAACATTAATAAATAATTACAATTAAGATGAAATATATCTCTATTCTGATTCTGGCCTTAATAATTTCAGCTGCAGTGATGCTGAACGGGTGCGAAAGTAATGATGTTGCAGGAAGTTCAGTCTGCGTTCCGCTGCCTGTTAACAAAAAAGCGCTATTGGAGTTTTTTACTAATGCAGGATGTAACCCTTGTATTGCAGCTCACAATTATCTTGATGAGGTTAGCGAGGGAATTTATGACACCAGCCTGATCATTATAAGTTATCACACCAGGTATCCATATCCATTTGATTCTCTTTTTCGTGCAAATATCCCTCATAACCAGGGGAGAAGTGACTATTATGGTATTGGATTTACTCCGCAGGGCAGGCTTGACGGTGTTAATACAGGGCAATTTTCCGCCGAGAACTGGGGATGCCAGATCAACCAGGAACTCAATACTCAGGAATATTTGCACCTTAGCTTATCCAAACAATTTGACCCCAATACAGATTCAGGAACTGTAACGGCTAACGTTACACTTGTGAACGCACTTCCTTCAAATGATAATGTAATTCACTTCGTTATTACTGAGAATAATATTTCATATGTAACCTCACCTAACGGTATAACGCTACCAAGTCATGTTATGAGAAATATGATAACAGGAAAAGATGGCGAGACAGTTAGCGTAGGGGCGGGAGTGACAGTTACTAAATCATTTGGTATTTCCCCGAATTGGAATGCGGATGAATGCTATATTGTGGTTTTTGTACAGAATCCGACCTCTAAACAGGTCTTCGGAGTTGAGAAGATTAAAGTTAACTGACAGTTTTAACTTGGAAAACGAAATTAAGAGCACACTTTGTGCTCTTTTTTTATGGCTCAAATAGCTTTTTTAGTGATTCAAATTAACAATATTAGAGTTAGATTTGTTTATGAACCATTTGTTTATTCTGATCAGAAAATACGGGCTTTTTGCCTCAATCGTGATATTCGTATTTGTTGTTTCATCCTTTGATTTAAAGGCTCAGGAAAGAGTTAATGGAATAACTATTGATGGCATCAGCAATCTTAATAATATTGTGAATAGCATCAGCAGGCACAAAAGCAGGATGACTACCCGTATAGTTTTTGATGAGTGGCAGCCCGCAGCTGAATATTCCAACGCAGTTAACAGAATTGATACAGTTAGTGATATTATGGGAGAGATCCTTGACAGCTATTATATGAATTCTTATTCAGTCCAGCAGTTCAAGGATAGAGTTGACGAATATGTGGCTGCATTTGGAAGCAAAGTTGATATTTGGGAAATTGGCAATGAAGTCAACGGCGAATGGCTTGGAAGCACAGATTCTTTAATGGCAAAAGTAATGTATGCTTATGGAAGAGTTAAAAAACTGGGTTTCAGAAGTGCAGTAACTTTATACTATAATAAAAACTGCTGGGAAAATCCGGAGAATGAAATGTTCCGGTGGTTGAATGAAAATTTGAGAAATTACAGAAAGTTTGAGCCCGACTACGTATTTGTTTCTTATTATGAAGATGACTGCAACAACCTGCAGCCAAACTGGCAGCAGGTATTTGATAGCCTTCACACATTGTTCCCAAACTCAAAGCTTGGTATTGGCGAGTGCGGGACTACAATTGCAAACAGAAAAGCGGAATATATTAACAGGTATTACAACATGAACATAACTACACCAAATTATGTTGGCGGGTATTTTTGGTGGTATTACAGGCAGGATTGCGTGCCATGGAATACCAAACCGCTTTGGCAGGTACTGGAAGATGCGATAAATTTTAATGACGGTGGGATTAAGGATGGGGACTCTTATTGAGTTTTGAACTTTTTGGAATTTAAGCGTCTTGCATCTGATTAGCCACGGGCTTCAGCCCGTGGATTTAAGATGAGAACTCCGTGCGGCTTTAGCCGCAATTCCTGTTGGATTATTCAAAGAAATAACAAACTCTGAATTCTGGCTAAAGCCGGCTAGTTTTCCATTACTATTCCACGAGCTAAAGCTCGTGGCAAATCAATAATGCTATAGTCCTTTTGAGTAGCACCGCTCTTTAGAGCGGTTTTAAATACGAAAACCAAAATCGGCTTCAGCCGCAATTCCGACAACTACCGCAAAACCTAAACAACCTCCTTCGAATAGAACTCTCTTATCTCTTCCAATTTGTCTATAACCGCATTTAATTCCAAAAGCTGCATTAATGACATACGGAATTTTGAAATATTTGGTAAACCCTTTAAATATCCCGCGTAAAATTTCCTGTGCTCCATTATACCGCGCTCTTTTTTACTCTCGTAATTCAGCTTAAGATGCTCAATACAGACTGCGATCTTTTCATCAAGAGTGGGTTCATTGTATTTACCCGTTGCTAAGTATTCCTTTGACTGGCGGAATATCCACTGGTTATTTATTGCGCCCTGGCCTATCATAACTGCATCCGGCTCATAATTCTCAAATGCGAACTTCACATCTTCGGGTGTCTTAATATTTCCGTTTAATATGATCGGGATCTTTACCCCCGCATCTTTTATCCTCTTTACCCAGCTCCAGTCTGCTTCACCCTGATTGCCTTGTACACGCAGCCTGCAATGGACTGTCAGCGCCTGTATGCCGATAGATTCCAGCATCTTCGCAACATCAACTATAACTATGCTGTCTTTATCCCACCCAAGCCTTGTTTTCAGAGTTACAGGTAATTTAGTGTTACTCATTACGGATTCAGCTATGCGCTTCATCTTTGGCAGATCCTTCAATAGACCCGCACCTTCGCCTCTTGCAACAACATTTTTTACCCAGCATCCGCAGTTTATATCAATAAAATCGGGACCCGCATCCTCGCATATCTTTGCCGATTCAGCCATCGATTGCTCAATCCCGCCATATATCTGTATTCCCAATGGACGCTCTTCCTCCTTGAAGAACAGCTTTTCCTTTGCTTTGCGGGCATTCCTTATTAGCCCCTCAACAGAAATAAACTCAGTATAAAGCACATCTGCCCCCAAACGCTTGCATATAAGCCTGAAAGGAGGCTCAGTAACGTCCTCCATTGGTGCCAAAACTATCTTATTCTTAAAATCCGGTAACATTAGGGCAAAAATAGGAAATAATGAAATAAGTTTTCAGTCAATATATTGTCATGCTGAACGAAGTGCGGCATCCATTATTAATAGATTGTCCAAAGAGTACTTCTTCGTCTCTTAAATCAGTCATTGAATGACAAAATTTTAAGAAACTCTTCTTTGAGTTCCCCTAAAAACTAAAATATATCTTCGTATTCAGCGCCAGCAAACCTGTATATCTTGCTTTATCCAAAGCAAGGGGAGTGTTTCCTTTCACTGAAGTATTCTTGAAGTACGAATACTCTATCTCAGTAAATGCATTCAGCTCATTGAACACACTATATGAAAGTCCGGCGCCAATTTTGAAACCCGGCAGCACCGCTGTTTTTTCATATCTGGCTAGTGTATAAGAGCTTGAATAATAGTTGTAGTAATACTCATCATATGTATAAAACTCTCTAACGCGTTCGGTTGATTCCTTTACAAACTGGAATCCCACGCCTGCTTTAATGTAAAAAGGTGACTTAATCCTTCCTATTGGGTAAAACTTCAGGTTAATTAGTAATGGAACAGCAAACAGTGTCGAGTTATCATTCTTATCGATGTAATCCATATCGCCCTCAGTACCGGTTACAAAATCCGGGTCGGGCCTTCCGCGCAAATGCCAGATGAATGATGATTCCAGTTCAATTGCTGTTTTATTGCTGATGAAGTATCCTAAATTCGCATCAAGCTGAATAGGGGAGTACATTATTTGAGAATTATCATACTTTTCTCTTTCGTAATACGAAAAATTGCCGTAATTATCGTAATAGTCAGGTGTGTAATTGAGCCTTATCGAATACGCTTTGCCAAACTCACCGCCGAGAAATGTTGATACCGAAGTGCCGAATCCCATATAGAACTCACCGGAACTTTCTTTCTTATAATTCTGAGAAAATGAAATACCTGCGATTAAAACAAGAAGTATTAAATGTTTCATAATAATTTCGGCTTTAAATCATCTATGAGTATTTGTACTATGCCTGTACTTATCTTTCATCAATCTAAGGCTTAAAACGGTTGCCCCCATCATCACTATGCCGCCCGTTAAAAATGGAGCCGCAAAGCTTACATAATGGTAAACCAATCCGCCCCAGCTGGGACCAATAAACCTTGCAAGTGATGCAAGAGACTGTGTTAAGCCAAGTATGCCGCCCTGCTCATCTTTATCTGAAAATTTAGATATGAGCCCAAGCCCAATAGAAAGAAGCAAACCATTGCCGAAACTCATGAACAGAATACTTAGCAGCAGCAAAACAAGTATGTGGTTTGAAAATGGTATCGTCCCAAGCCCTATGCCCATTATGATGCAGGCTGCTATGAATACTTTTCTTTCATCAAACTTCTTTAGAATAGGCCGTATGAAAATACCCTGAGTTAAAGCGCCAACAAGACCTGAAAAAGCAAAAAGATAACTTACCTCTTCAATATCGAAGCTGAAGCCCTTTTTGCTTTCTGCATACAGCTGGAATGTTGAGAAAATATTTGAGATCGAAAACACAATTACAAAATACAAAAGTATCAAAAACCCAACATGCGGATGTTTCAATGCAGTAATCAGCTTTATTGCTCCGTTTTTGAAATTGAATCCGCTCATTGACCGGCCCATGCGAAGCTCTTTTGGAAGAGATTCATTCACAAAGAGGAATGTTAAAATTAATGCCAGTAACGATAATCCTGCAGATAGAAACGTTGGAAAGCCGAATCCAAACCTCTTTGCCAGAACACCGCCTATAAATGGACCGAAGACAAAGCCAAGTCCGAATGCCGCCCCTATCAGCCCCATGCCTTTTGAGCGGTCTTTTGGAGGAGTAACATCCGATATATATGCCATTGCTGCCCCGATATTTGCAGAGAAGAACCCCGCAAGCGCTCTGGCAATTAACAGCAGGGCAATTGATTTCAAAGTGCCTATCAGAACAAGTCCGGTGATAATATATGAAATTACATTACCCCCAAGTCCGAATATAAGTATGGGTTTCCTTCCGTAAATGTCAGAGAGCCTGCCCCAAAGCGGGTTGAATATGAACTGCATCAATGAAAAAATACCGACTGTGAGTCCGATCAAAGTTTCGCTCATAAATAGCTCGTTTTGAGCGAATGTAGGTAAAATCGGGATTAGAATTCCAAATCCTAATAGGTCAATAAATACTGTGAGGAAAATAACAAAAATGCGTCTATCCAATATTAAGCTCTGTGACCTTTCATGATAATAAGCATTAAATTAATTGAGGGAATTGATGTTAAATCCTGCTGGATTTTCGTTTATCTTCGCCCCATAAAAGCTTACCAGTTAATACTTTAAAGTAGTTGCTCTCAAGGCTTTTTGCTATCTTAATAGTATAAGGGGCTTTCCTGATTTCAATGGTTGCAGGTGTCCTTAATTTCAGCATTTGATTGCCGTCTGCAATTATATTTATCGGAACTTTTGAGCTTACCTTCACTTTGAATACACCATTATCCGGCAGAATTACCGGCCGGGCGGTTAACGTATGGGGGGATAGTGGTGAAAGGATAAAAACTTCGGTTTTAGGATAAACTATCGGTCCGCCGGCAGATAGTGAATAACCCGTAGAGCCTGTTGGTGTCGAAATGATCAATCCGTCAGAGTGATAACTGTTAACAAGCTGGTTATTGTAATATACCCGTATCTCTATAGTTTTTACAATATCACTTTGGTTAATTACTATCTCGTTTATCCCGTAGATCTTTCGGCCTGATTTCGCCGAATTGGCTTCCAGTACAGTTCTTTCATCTATCATATACTCACCTTTGAGCAGTCCGTTGATGAATGACATGATTTCGCGGGGAGATGTTTCAGCAAGAAAGCCAAGTTTACCAAGATTAACTCCAATTATCGGTATATTCCTGTTGGCAACAAGCTTTGCAGTTGCAAGGAAGGTGCCGTCTCCTCCTATTGATACTATATAATCACTGGTTTTAGAAAGAGCTGAATCCCTGACAACTAAACGATTCTTAAGATTGACTCCGTATCTCTGTTTTATCTGCTTGGCTATAGAAGATTCAACCAAAAAATTGATCTTTTTACTTTCAAGTCTGCGTACAAGCTTTAGTACTAAACCGGCTAGTTCAGCTTTTGCGATATTTCCGCGTATTCCAAATGTCATTTCTTGTCATTTTTATTCAGATTTTTCTTCTGTAGTTTCCTGCTTGGTCTCAGGTGACTCTGCTTTGCTTTCTTCCGGTTTTTCGGCAATCTCGTCTTTCTTCTTTTCATCTATGAAATTAAGCTTCAGCTGTCCGAGAGTGTTTTCAAGATACTTCGATTCATACTCGCTTAAAGACGAGCCTGTTTTTGCCTTCAGCATATCAAGAATATCAATCGAAAACTGTGCCTGTGTAAGGTCTTTTTCGGTCTTATCTGTTATGGGATTTTTTATCTTGCCCATAGCCATCATTGCCGACATTTCAAATGAGCCGACAAGGTACATAAATAATTGTGTATTTTTATCTATACTGTCCATTTGTGTAAATAACTTTTATTTGATTTTATTTAAAAAATATAATTTTGAGTATTTCATCATTACATGAAATGAGGATAAAGTGCATAAAACCAGCCCCATATACCCATCCATGAAACCTAACTTCAAAAAATACATCTTAAAGAATGAAAATGCAGGGCGAAAAATTATATCAAAGTAAGATGAGTTTTTGTTTTTTGAATGCAGATCTTCAGCTGAAAGAGTTGAGTAGCGGTTCATCTTGTTAACATAATGCTCAAAGTCTGGGTCGGTAAAATGAGTAAGCTCATTCTTAAGCTTCACAGCTTTACCCGAATAATTTGTTTTTTCGTGAACTCTGGCGCTGTCAAACTTGATGTCTGCAGATTTTCTGAACAGCCTTAAGGTGTAATCCGGATACCAGCCGCAGTGTTTGATGAACTTGTTTATAAAAAAACTTTTCCGGTTTATTAAATAGGCGTCAGCGCTCTTAGGGCTGCCGGTCAACTGCATTATCTCGTCTTTCAGTTCAGGGGTCATCCTTTCATCGGCGTCAAGCCAAATGATCCATTCATTGTGGGCATTTTCTATTCCAACATTTCGTTTTTTTCCGTAAGACATTTTATCAACAATCATGACATTACCTGTAAATTCTTTCGCTATTTTCACCGTTTTATCCGTACTACCTGAATCAACCACAATTATCTCATCTGTCCATTTCAGAGTCTCAAG
>JAUQWT010000375.1 GCA_030835005.1 Ignavibacteria bacterium
CTTTCCCCTGCTTATCGGCGAAACGCTCACAAAAAATTACCTGCTCAGAAAAGAAAATTACCCGTATTCGTTCCGCAATATTTCCGTCATTCTGCTTGAAAGACTGCTTGATGTAATTGCTATACTTGTGTTCGGCGTGATATTCATAGCATTCAGCTCTGAGCGGGCAAGGGCAAACTCACCTGAATTGTACATTTATGCAGGCATAGCTGCAGCGATCATCATAATAGCGGGTGTATTTCTTTCGAAGAAAATGATCTTCTCATTTAAGTTCATAATTTCTTTTCTGATCGGCTGCGCAGGTTGGTTTACTATATATCTGATTTATTTCACTCTTCCGGAGGGTGCAGCGAGCTCGATTTCATTTGTTGATTTCGGGTACATATTTTCAAACAACATTGTGTTCTATCCCACTACACCAATGGGACTCTTGGTTTCGGGCAATTACCTCTTCATTTCACTCGAGTCATTTATAAAGGATCCGGTTCTTCTGGTACAAACAGTTATCAGTATTAGACTCGCATCGATATTGCCAACTGCCGTTATTGGGCTTGTAGTGGCTGTACAAGCAATTGGTAAGCGCAGAACCGCAGAGAAATTCCACTTCGATGAGATATCAGACGAGTACGCTGAAATGATCCCCGAGCATGTAAGGGAGCGGCTGATCGGGCGCAAGTGCAATATGATGGTGGATGACCTGAAGGAAAAATTCGGGGATGACCTGAGCAAGCTTACAGGACTTGACCTTGGCGGCGGAAAAGGCTGGTACACAAGCAGGCTGATAGAAATGACGGGCTCGCCAAATATCACCCTGGTTGAGCGCTCTGTTAACCAGGCGGCAGACGCGGCCAGGCGCGACCCGAAAATAAAGACCGTTATTGCAGATATTTCGGATCTGCCGTTCGAGGAGAACTCCGCGGATTTTGCTTTTTCAATAAACGTGTTCCACCATCTTGATGACCGCGATGCACAGAAGCGAGCGTTTGATTCGCTCAGCAAAGTCCTTAAACCCGGCGGAAAGTTTTATCTGCACGAAATGAACGTACAGAACATCTTCTTCAAGCTTTATATGAATTATTTTTTCCCTCTGGTTAAAACCATCGACGAAGGAATTGAAAACTGGATCGAACCCGGGATGGAAAAAGCCGGGAAATTAGTTTCTGACAAAATCATTTACTTTACATTTCTGCCGGAGTTTGTTGGTAAAGGCGCCCTTAAGTTTTTTGCGCCCGTTGAAAAGAAACTGGAAAGCTCACGGTTTGCAAAGTATTCGGCACATTATTTCAGGGTGTTCGAAAACAGGAAATAAAAAAGGCTGGATCAAAAACAACTGAGGTCACAGCATTATGCAGGTTCAGCGGGAATCAGTTCCAGGATCAGTTTCATATATCTCTCACTCATGATCTCCCAGTTCAGTTTGTCGTAGTCAGCTCTTGCGTTTTCGGTCTTTTTCTTAACCAGCTCTTTGTTGTAGAATACTTCTTTTATCTTCTCGGCAAGCCCGGTAACATCAGCTGAATCAAAATAGAACAAAGATTCTTCGCCGTAATATCTCTTGTATGTATTAAGTCTGGTAGCAATGACAGGTATTTTGAGATAGATCATCTCTATGAGCTTGATAGTGTAAAACAGGTCACTGTATAGATTTTTGTGGGGAGGCAGAATTAGTGCACTGGATTTAAGCACTTCATTTCTCATTTTATCCGGCTGGAGGTATCCCAAATATTGAACTTTATCCTTTATTCCAGCTTTTTTCGCAGCTTCCAGTATCTCTTCAATTGCAGGACCATCGCCGTAAAGCCTGTATACTATTTTAGCAAAATCATTTTCAGGTATTTCCAGCTTCAGCTTTGCAAGAGCTTCAATTACCATTGTAAGGTTCAGGAGCTTTACTATGGATCCGTTGTAAATAATTATGAATTCGTTTTCCGGGGCCGAAGCAGGCAATGGGAACTCTGCCGGATCAACAGAATTCATTATTACATTGATCTTGCTTTCTATGTTCCTGCCCGTAAAGATATCCTTTGCATTATCGTGAATAGTTATAACAACATCTGCCAGCCTGATCGAGAGCTTTTCTGCGAGCAAAAGAAGCTTGACCTTGAATGAACTGTATGGGGCACCTGTACGCGCAATATAAAGTTCCGGAAAAACTTCATGAAGGTCTAGTACAAGTTTTGCACCAAGTATCTTATTCATTATTGCTGCAAAGATCAAAAAATCAGGGAGTGTGTGAACGTGTATTAGCTTGAACCTGTGTTTGAACTGAAGGTAAAAAAGCAGAAAAGAAGACATCCATGTGAAAAGCAGATATTCAATTAGCGTCAGAAAAAAACTGCCGCGCTTTTTGTAAACCGGCAGCCGGTAGACCAGGTTTCCGTTTATGTTCTCAAAATAAGGTTCATTTGGTTTTTTGCTGCATATTATTATGCATCGGACACCATTATTGTTCAGAACATTCACATATCGCCTTACTCTTGGATCCCTGGGATACTCTTCGTAAAACAGATGGCACACTGTAAATCGGGGTTTTCCCATTTTGTTTATCTGAAGGAATGGCTTAGATTATCAGCAATTTCACACCTAAACTGCGGATTTGTTAACAATTTTAATAGGATTTAATATATAAAAAAAAACATTTATTATTAATTGCAAAAAAACGCAAAAAAAACCAGAATTTCAGATCGGCTAAGGCAGGTTCACTCAAAATTTGAAGATTTTTGGCATGAATTTTATGATAACATCAAATGCCGCAATGAGCTCAGAAAAGAATCAGAATCTTAGCCCGAACCCGTTAAGCGGACAGTTTTAACAAATGATCTCAGAACTTCCAGCAATACATTTTGACTGCAAATATTTCTATGGGGACAGGCCGTGCAAGCCTAATAAGCAGTATGGAGTTTTCTGTGAAGAGTGTACTTTCTATGAAAAAGATGAAAATATTAAACAGGCATTCCCTGAAATAGGTGTTCCGGGTTACGAAGAGGATCCCGAGGCTGAAAAGAAGATAATCATAGTAAAACTG
>JAUQWT010000376.1 GCA_030835005.1 Ignavibacteria bacterium
GAATTACTCTCAAGGACCAGCAATTGAGTTCTTTCAAAAGTACGCGGGGCAGGATGTTTATATGGTTTCTTTTGGGTATAAGAGTTACGCGCAATACTTCTATTTCAGAAAACCTGTGAATCAGAATCCGAATTCAAAAGATATTGAGTGGCTGCTCAAAGGAAAAATTGACAAGCCTGCTTATTTTGTAGCAAAGACTACGAGTATGACTGAATTAACCAAATACCCTGATATAAAGCTTGTGGAACAAAAAGGAGGTTATGCTCTGTTTTATCGCCGAAATTAATTTCTATAGAATTGCATCTGTTTTTCATGAGGTTCCTCTTGTAATTTCATAAGCTCTGCTCAATAAAAAAAGCGATCAAATTGACCGCTTTATTAGAATACAAAATTTCTAAACCTTATTTCAGTTTTGCGCTGTATAGAATCTTTTCCATTGTTGCATTGTTCTTTTCGAAGTTAGCAGTAGGAGTGAAGATATACAGAATATAATTACCTTTACCGCCATTTTCAACAGCTGACATAACATACATCATCATATCTGTACCGTCAATTTTACCTCTTGCAGCAGTTATATAACCTTCCATGTTTCCTTCTCCATAAGCAAAAGCTTCGCCATCCGGTTCAAAATCAAAATCTGCCAGTGCAAGCCCTAACAATTCATCAGAGGTGATCTGGTCATTTGAAAATATAACAAAAGTAGTACCCATTGTTTTATCTTCGCTCACTGCTGTAAACTTTGTTTCTGTATCAGATGAGATCGTCCAGTTAGATGGTGCATTGAATGTGAACTTTCCGTCTTTAGAAACAAGCTCTGTCCAATCGGAAGGGACATCCGATTTAAGTTCTTTCTTCGGAGCATCGGATTTTTTAAACTCTTTCTTCTTCTTGTCGCCTTCTTTTTTATCGGTTGTTTGGGTTTTTGTATCTGTTTTTGTGTCAGTTTTTACATCTTTTTTGCCTCCACAGCTAGTTAATGAAAATGCGAGAATCACAAGAATAATTAAAAGTGAACTCAATTTGAGTTTTTTCATATTGCCTCTCCTTAGATTAGTTTGAATTAGCGCAAATATAAGTCTAAGACAATTAGAAAACAAATTTCCAGAACTAATTTCTTTGTAGGAATATTCCTACGCTCCGGGATCGCCAGGAATCGAAGCACATGATCGACCCATATATAAGATCTTATCTCAATCTGTACCAAGGACCGGAGTCAAGATCAGAAATTACAATTTTTTTATCTTCTAAGTCTTTAATATTCTCAACGGATTT
Source organism: Ignavibacteria bacterium (assembly GCA_030835005.1). Taxonomy (GTDB): domain Bacteria; phylum Bacteroidota; class Ignavibacteria; order Tepidaquicellales; family OLB5; genus OLB5. The sequence goes on from JAUQWT010000376.1 coordinate 1,273, forward strand.
CAAGCATAGCACATAGTATTCCATTGCTCTTTCCATTCAGTTTCTTCTTCGGTTCTGTCAGCCTTTTCCAAAAGCGGAAAAATCCCGTTGTTGAATTCGACACCAAACCATTTATGTGCTTTGTCTATATCAAAATCAGGCTGATTTATCATATTAACCTCTTTTTGTAGTTGAGTAGTTTATGAATTCTTACGAAAAACAGCAATACAATTTAGAACAACTAGATTAAAACAAGCTAGTACAGACTATTATCACCAAATCTACTAGCTGTTAACACTAACGAGTATATAATTAACAACACTTGATTTAATCTAATTCAAAACTATATTTACATATTCATTAAATATTAGAGGATATTTTTCGATGAAAATTCTTTCATTTGCTGTTTTTATTGCTCTTTTTTCAGTTCTCTTTTTCCAAGCCTGCGATTCTGCCACTGATAGCAAATCGACCGGCGTTGCTACGCCGGTCCTTGTGCAGCCTGCCGATACATCCACAGGGATCTCACTAAATCCGCTCTTTAAATGGACCGGGAATGCTGATAAACTTTTAATCAGTACTAATGCAAATTTTAATAATCCCCGCCAGGAAAATGTGACCGGAAATGAGTTTACATTACCTGCTCCCCCTTTGAGTGCTCATCAGACTTATTTCTGGAAAGCGGGTGTAACCTCAGGTTCCACGACTTATTGGTCAACAATGATATGGAGATTCACTACTGGAAATTAAATGCAAAAATATTTTTTGTGTTTAAATAGTTTAAACACAAGATTTGCATAATGTATTTCTTTTGTCACTTCATTGTGCATTTTTGTATATTATTTTTGTATAGTAGCATACCATAAGACCTAATAATTACCCTCCTATAAACGGTGCTCACCTGGGATTAAGATACAATTAAAATTAGTGAGGCATACAATGTATTTCTTTCTGGTTTTAGTCGTCATCATACTGGTAACAGTTAATTATTACGTATCTGAATACAAGAAAAAAGCGATAAGTGCAGGAGAAGCAGATCTATCACTTACCGAAAAGAACATTTTACCTTTTTGCAGAACCTGTAAGTATTGTGCCGCGGGTTCACTCATATTCATGGTAGTATCTGGCATACTTCTTATACTTGTACCCGCCGTTACTGGCAATGCAAACTGGGACTTTTTGATCTTTGATAGAGGGAAATGGGTAGATATACACCTTTTTCTGGTCGTGATTTTCTTCCTTAGTTTCAGTTTTCATACGTATATTCACTGGAATTGGTTCAAGACTGCATTAAACAGAAAAAGAATCAAGCCTGTTTGACTGACGGCTGATCAAAAAATATCCGGGCTTTTTACAGACAATGCATCCCAATGGGATGCATTTTTTTATCCCTTAACTTTCTTTCTTCAATACATTGATATCATCAATTATTCTGTCTATTTCAAGAGAAAGAGTGCCATTATATACCCCTCTCAAATGGCCTTTCTTGTCAACAAGCAAAACATGTTCGGTATGAAGGAACTCGGTTGAATCACTGTTATACCCTGCTTCTTCTTCAGCAAAGTAAGATTTCCTTGCCAGCTCATAGATTTCTTTTGTACTTCCCGTAACCAGATACCACATTCTGCCGTTAATGTTAAAAGTCTTTTCATAATTTCTTAAACTTGCAACTGAATCAGCCCAGGGCATTACACTGTATGAGATCAGCCTGATATCATCTTCTCCTTTAAATCTTTCCTGTACTTTCAGAAGGTTCTTTGTCATCGTCGGGCAAATTCCGGGGCAAGTGGTAAAGAAAAAGTTAGCCAGGTAGATCTTTCCTTCTAATGACTGATCTGTTACTTTATCTCCGTTTTGACCGGTGAGGCTGAAAGCCGCGACTTTATGCATACGATCAGATTCATTCGCATCAAGCCAAAGAGGAGTGAAATCGGGGCTGTCATAATATGGAAGTCCCTCGGATTGCTTTCTTGAACAGCCAGAGAGAAATAACAGTAGTAATATTGCCGATATCTTAATTATCGATTTCATCTTTTACCGATCTGCAGTTCTTTACGCCGGTCAGGCCGTACTTCCTGTTATTCTTTGCAACATAATTTGACTGAATGCTCCCGTCTGGAAACCACGATCTCTGTAAGCCCTCTTCATGTCCGCCTGAATAATTAAAATCATTAAAAAGCATGCCTGACTCATTCCACATCTTGAAGTTTCCCTCAAACTCGTCATTTTTAAAATGATAAATAAATTTTTGCTTGCCTGAAGCCCACCAGCCTCTGTGTTGGCCTTCTTTCTTGCCGTTTTCATAGTATCTTTCCTCGCTCAGCATTCCGCCGATATAGAAAATTAACTGTTTGCCGCTTAGTTTTCCCAATACATATTCACTCATCCTTGCTGTATCATTGTTATCATACAGATCAATTAATTTCCCCGTAAACAGTAATGAATCCTTGTACAGCAATCTGTTTTTGACAATTAGGCTCTCATCAGAACCATCTAAGATCAAGTATTCAGTTGAGCCTGTAACGGGGCTGTTCACTGAACAGCCGCTGATGAGCAATAAGAATAATATGATCAGTTGAGTTCTCATTTTTCAAGTTCTAATATGAAACTGTTCCGGGAGTACCATAGAATCCGTCTCCGTTCAAGTATGGAGATTCTGTTGTGAAGTGATAATGATAAACACCCGAAGGATAATCTTCCTTAACTCCAAAATGGCCATGATAACTATCAAGGTCAGAGTTTGTTACCACATCGCCATTCTCTTCCGGGCCGTAAACAGGAAAGCCGTCCAATAAGAATCCCATTAAGGCAGAGTCACCCTTTAACGTCGTTAAATAGGACGGTTCCACGTGATAGTGATACTGGCCAGCCTGTTGAGGGTGCCCCCCATACTGTTCAAAAGAATTTATCTCTCCTGTTAGCGGCTGACCCATTGCTGCATATTGGTTAAAAAACGCTACGCCGTTTATTGAAACTCCGATGGGCCCGCCGGGTGTTGACGGATGGCTTGTATTTAAAGCCGGGTTAAGCGGGATCTTATAAGTCATACTGAATTCAGAAATACGGTTTGGATTAAGTACAAAGTTAGGATTAGGCCCATTATATGCTTCATAGAGAGTACCTGCCCATTGTGTGCCCAGGTAGTAAGGACTTTTATGTTCAGGTCTGCCGTTACTTTTAATTACAACGTAATCGCCTTCCACATAAAGATCAGTAGCACCGTAAATTTTTCTGTAAACATCAGGTACATCTGAGCTGGTAGTAGTGTTTGTTACAGATTCCTGGCTGCAATTCAAAGCCGAGAAGATCAGAGTGCAAAATAAAGTTACAATTAGTAATGCCAGAATTTTAGTTTTCATGTCGCTGCTCCTGTTTGTTTATGTTAATGGTTTAGACGACAGGTTCTTGAAAAACTTGCGGCAGGAAATAAAATTAATTTCAGGGTTTTGGTGGTTTGAAGGAACCGGCTATTTCATCAATAAATCTATTGAATAGCTCTTTTTGGTCATTATCGCAGATTGCACGGAGTTTTTCGAAATGGCTGAATGTTGCCCTATCTAACATTTTTTGATTCATGGATATTTGTTCAAGCAATGTGTTTGCTTTGGCTGTATCCAAAACGGGACTTTTCAGCAGTCCGAAATAATCATCATGCAGCCGCCGAGATGAGAACTGAATTGAATCAACTTGGCCTCTATGCTCTTTTTTAAGGTCTTCAAATTTCTTAATCTGGTCTCCATTTAGCTTTAGCCTGTTAATTATCAGCTCATCAGGCCTGCCTTGTTCTCTTCTATCCGGCCCCCGACTATCAGGATCTTTACCTCTCATTTCTGGTGGTGGAGGAGGTCTAAGTTCGAATAGCACATAACCAAGGGTGAACAAGTTGAGGACAAAGAGAATAATGATGACAAGTATTAAAAATCTATCTTTTTGCATGGCCTTATCTCGATAATATTTCCAAATATGGATTTTGCTGTGAGGGGATCACTTCCGAATTGGCAACAGTTTGAGTTTCAGAGTTTTTAGAAACAGGTGAATACATTAAAGCAGAATAATTCAGAGCGATCAGCAAAAGAATTGATAAAAAGCCCAAAGCAGCTTTCCTTAACGGAATAATATCATTCAGCTTTTCACCTGATTTAATCCTGCTCAATATTTTCGCAAAAATAAATGGGTTAGCATCTGCTTTTTTAAAAAAACCTGCAGATTCAATTGTATCGTTGACCCATTCTTCTTTGCTCTTTCTTAGATTACTCATTTCTGTATACCTTTAGACGCTATTTTATGACAAAAACTTGCGGCGGTTAAATTAATATAAATCATCATAATACCTGCTTAGATTTTTCTTCAGATTTTGTTTTGCCCTGAAAAGAAGTGACTCAACGGATGAAATGCTCACTTTCATCACTTCAGATATTTCCGCATAGCTCAGCCCTTCAATTTTAGAGAAAATAAAGGCAGACTTTTGATTTTCCGGCAATTTTTCTAAGGCCTTGAATAAGTATACGCTCTGTTCTTTTTTATCAAGCTCTGTTCCGGGGTGAACAAAATCCGTTGCGTCAAATTTCTGTTCGCCGGTTTGGGGATTAAACAAATTTGTAATAACTGCAAATCTTTTTTTTCGTTTTGTGTATCTGATAAAATCAAGGGACTTGTTTACAGTAATTCTGTAGATCCATGTGCTTAAGCTTGAATCTCCTTTATACTTTTCTATAGACCTGAACGCTTCGATGAAAACATCCTGTGTAAGTTCTTCGGCATCCTCTGCATTCTGAACATAACTGATAGCAGTATTAAAGACCTTATCCTTATAAATATTAAAGAGGCGTTCCAATGAACCGGAATCACCTCTTTTTAAACCCTTGATTAATGAACTTTCCTCCAACTGATCTTCAGAAATTCCTATTTTCCTGTATCAGGAAATAACTTTTTTGAACATTACTTTCCCGCTTTTCTGATTTTCAAGAACATTCGGCTTCATTTTGTCCCAGTTAGTGATTATTTCATTCTTATCATTTATAGACATTGTAAAAAGAAGGTCACCTTTTTTGTAAAGCTCAAATATATTTTCCGCTCCGTACTTATTGAAATAGAACTCAGCATTCTTTTCAGTAGCTTTAACATCTGCTTCAATTCTGGTCATTGTCTGGAAACCGTCAACTTGAATGATGGCTGTCAAGGTTCTGTCGTCAATAGCCTTTATGGTAATTACATAACTCCATGATTGAGAGCCAACACCCGTTGCATTCTTTACAGATTCTTCGAATGAGAACTGCCCCGCCCATGTCTTGACAACGGAGGTTTGATCCTGATTTCCGCCCTTAGTCTCTTCGGGCTTCACATTCTGAGTTGAACTTTGGTTCTCGGAGTTGATCTTCTGCTCCTGTTTTGAACAGGATGAAAAGAAGAACGCAGCTAAGACAACAAAAAGATATTTAATGTATTTCATATTTATGGCTAATTAATTATTCAATTTCTTTAAGTCTCTTCAAAACTTCTTCTTTACCCAAAACGTACGCGATAAGGCCAAGCTCGGGGCCGTGTTCCTCTCCCGTTAAGGCAATCCTAACTGGCATAAAGAGGTTCTTCCCTTTCACGCCGGTTTCCTTCTGCACTTCGCTTAATACGGGCTTAAAGTTATCGGTTGTGATCTCTAGCAGAGTTTCAATCTTTGAAATAAGTGCAGTAAAAACCTGATTTGATGTTTCTCTATTTACAATTTCCTTGTGCTCATCGCCAAGACTCACAGAACTGTAAAACACTTTTGCATGCTCTGGAGCTTCATCCAGCCTGTTAATGTAATTCCTGATTGCAAAGACGACCCGTTTTGTTTTGGCAAGATCAGATGTATCAATTCCTCCTGCATTAAGGAAAGGTATCATAATCTCGGTTAATTTTTCCGCGTCATAGTTTTTGATATATTCGCCGTTCATCCAGTTAAGCTTATCAGTATTGAAAACTGCCCCGGCTGAATTAACTCTTTCAATGCTGAATAATTCTATCAGCTCGTCTTTTGAGAAAATTTCCTTCTCCTCGCCATCTCCCGGATTCCACCCCAATAGCGCCATGAAATTTAGCAGTGCTTCCTTCAGGTAACCTTTTTTCAGATAGTCTTCTGTTGCAACATCACCCTGTCTTTTGCTTAGCTTTGTTTTATCGGGATTGAGTATCAGCGGCACGTGAGCCATTTGCGGTATTTCCCAACCAAAAGCATTGTACAGAATAATATGCTTCGGCACTGAAGTTAGCCACTCTTCCCCCCTGATGATATGCGAAATATTCATCAAATGATCATCAATTACATTGGCCAAATGATATGTTGGGAATCCGTCACTCTTCAAAAGCACCTGGTCATCAACAAGATTTGTATCTATCTTAACATTGCCGCGAATGAGGTCCGTAAACCTGATCTCGCTATCAATTGGTACTTTAAGTCTTATAACGTACGGTATTCCAGAGGCCAGTTTTTCTTTGACTTCGGTTTCGCTCAGATTCCTCGCGCGCCTGTCATACATTGTCTGCTTGCCCTGCATTTGCTGTACGCGGCGCATTTCCTCAAGCTCTTCGGCTGATTCAAAAGCATAATAAGCATGTCCGCCGGTTAATAGCTCGTCGCAGTATTTCTTGTATATATCCAATCTCTGTGACTGGAAATACGAGCCAAAATCACCCCCAACATTCGGGCCTTCATCATAGTTCAAACCCATTTCATTAAGTATGTTGATGAGATTCTCAACTGCGCCTTCTACTTTTCTTGATTGATCGGTATCTTCTATCCTCAAAATAAACTTTCCCCCGTGATGTCGGGCAAAAAGGTAATTGAACAGGGCAGTCCTGAAACTGCCGAGATGTAAGTAACCCGTTGGTGACGGAGCAAAACGTACGCGTACTTCTTTATTCATAGTGTATATAAATCCTTAACTTTTTCATTTAACTTGTTAAAAATAGTATAAATATTGCAGGGATACAAATATCACAGTATTAAAACTTAAATAACAGGAAAATTACCATGTCATTGAACCCAACAACCCGTTTTTCTGACCGCGTCGATAACTACATCAAGTACCGTCCGCACTATCCCTCTGAAATTATTGACTATCTGAAATCAGAAAATATCCTGAAGGATGATTCCGTTATTGCAGATATTGGCTCCGGCACAGGCATATCAACAGAACTTTTTCTGAACAATGGAAATAAGGTTTACGGAGTTGAGCCAAATAAAGAAATGCGCGAAGCAGCCGAAAGGCTACTTTCCGCTTACAATAGTTTTGTAAGTATAACCGGAACTGCAGAAGAGACGACTCTAAGCAATAATAGTATTGATTTGATTGTTGCCGGGCAGGCCTTCCACTGGTTCAAAGTTGAAAAGACAAAAGCAGAATTCAGGAGAATACTAAAGACCAATGGGAATATTGTGCTTATGTGGAATGTTAAGAAAATGGGTACAAATGAATTCATGAACGCATACGAAAAATTGTTGATCAAATATTGCCCGGAATTCCCTGAAGTAAGGCATGAAAAGATGAGCGACGACGAAATAATTAGCAGGTTTTTTGAAGGTAAGTCTAAATTAAAAATATTCGCCAATTATCAACTGCTTGATCTTGAAGGATTCAAGGGCAGGCTGCTTTCATCATCTTATGCCCCAACTGAGGCTCACCTTAATTACGAACCAATGTTAGCCGAACTGGTAGTCATATTTGAAAGGTACAACGAAAACGGTATGATCAGGTTTGAGTATGATACAAAAATTTACACTGGAAAGCTCTGATAAGAGAAACATAAAGCCCCCAATTTTGTTATATTTGTAGCTGTTATAACTAAAGAAAGGAATTATGTTTAAAAGAGCACTATTTCCAACGTTTTTTGCTGTTTTTTCCCTGATTATTGCAATAAGCCTTTCATCATGTGATGCGGACACAATAATCAATAATGTAATAAGCAATGAGGTTTCTGCCAAGGACCGCCTTGCAGCAGCGATTACACAGGCCAAAACTGATCACGGAGATTCAACTAACCTTGTACTGATATTCGGAAAGAATGTTAATGCAGGCGGCAAAACGGAGCTATCCGCTCTCAGCGCAATAACCAATCCTGATTCGATAGGCGCATGGCTGTACCTGTTTAAGGCGCCAAGTGATACATCGCTTAGAATTTATACACCCAATCCGCTGCCAACAGCATCAGGCGTTATAGAGCTCACTTCCTTTTTTAATGTAAATACCATAATCGGTTTGATACAGGATACTTCTGCTCAGAACATTATCTCCGGGGCGCTGGATATTATCATAAACTCGAATGTTAAGATAACAACATCTACAGGAAATCTGTTAGACAGCCCGACAGGACTTGACCTGGCAAATAATACAAATCCTGTTATTAAGTTCGATCAGAATTTTGCTCCGGACACCAGCTCACTTAACGGCAGTGCTTTCTTTTCAACCGGGTCGAATAAGAGCCGTAATATGATTCTTATTCCCGCTGCAGGCACATTGAATTTACCTGTTTACATTACACAGCTAACCGGATTCCCTGCTGATCTTTGGATTGTCAATTACAGCAAAACCAATGCAACGCTTCAGACTGAGAACCTGATATTGGGTACAGTTGTGGAGTCAAATCAGATAATGGGAATTCCTTTCCTTGGATTAACGAGCAAAGTAATAAATATTTCAAAGTATGTAACTAATTAATATGTAAGAACTATTTCTTGAATTAAAAAAGGGGCAATTGCCCCTTTCTTAATTTGCACAAACAGGCTCAAGGCTTTTCAAAAATTGCGTCTTCAACATGAATATTAATTTCGATCTTATCAATTATCCTATCCTGTATAACTTTATCATTTGATAATTTTGTCTTGCTCTTCATAGCAAACATTACGCCTCCATTAGCCCGGTAATCTTCGGGAAAAACTTCCTGTGTAACCTCCTTCTTCTCAATATTGAATTTGGTTACCTGCTTATTTATGAGATAAGTATTAGCATCCAGGTAAAATAAAGTTTCTTTGCCGTTTATATCTGTCAGTTTGATCTTTACACTGCCTTTATCTTCACTATCAAGTAATTCAGCAGTGGAGCCTTTTTCCTTATAGTTTACAAGCTTTCCTTCCCACTGCCCGTCATCCCTTATATCGGCGAGGTCTTCTTTATCCATTTTCTCAACTCCGGTGCTATCAACAAAAGGATTAAAGAACCAGCCACTATTTCCATTACAGGCCTGGATAAAATTCTTCCCGGCAATTTCAAGTTCAATCCTGATCTTATCCTTCCCTTTGACTATCAAGGTCGATGGAATATTTACTGTATCACTAATGTATCTTGATGTTATCCTGATGCTATTTATCCTGTTTATGTTCTCAAGTCCCCCCATGGCTGCAATATGTTTATCAATAATTTCAGCGGCTGATTGAGAAAAGAGATTAACTGCAAAGAACTGAAAACAAACAAAAATTATGATAAATAATGGATATTTCATTAATTTATGAATAAGTATAAAAATTCTGATTCATATTATTTGATCAGCAGCATTTTTTTTGAAGAAGAAAAATCGCTTGCAACAAGCGTGTAGAAATAAACTCCGCTGGAAAGTGAAGATGCGTCAAAATCATAATCATAGCTTCCGGCATTCAGATTCTCATTGACAGCCATTTTCACTTTTCTTCCAAGGATATCAAATATGCTAAGCTTAACAAATGAAGATTTCGGAATATCGAATTTTATCCTCGTTGCCGGGTTAAAAGGATTTGGATAGTTTTGGTATAATGCAAACTTCTTTGGTATTTCTGTACCATTTTGTGTTATACCTATTATGGAATCAGTATAATTAACAACCCTGAAATTATCGAAATAAAATCCGTCTCCCGGAACACCGGCGTCTGTAACATAATTGAATCTGAACCTGACTCTCTGCCCGACAAATGCGTTCAGATTAATCCTTTCGTAGATCCATGACTGAACTCCATGGTAAGAAGGCTGCCCGCCGAGATTACTCGTGAATCTGCCGGAAAGATTTGTCCAGCTTGAGCCGAAATTCGTGCTGATCTGTATCCTGGCGTAGTCGAATCCAAGCTCAGTAGCCCATTTTGACATGAATTCAAGCCTTGGATTTGCTGCCCCAATTAGACTAATAGTATCGTTAAGCGTGAAGAAATTATTGGTATTATCTTTTGAGTTTCCATACCTTGAATCTGCAAAAGAGTGCCCTTCAGACCAGTACCCCACAAATGTTGTGTCCCATTGAGTCTGACTTCCGCTTTTTGTCCATCTTGAAGTACCGTTTTCGGCATCATCTGAAAACAAAATGCCTGCACCGCCCACAATTACAGAAATTGTATCAAGAGAAGTCTCCACATTTTCCTGCTTAGTACTTACAATAAGCTTTATCTCATCCATGTACACAGCACTTCCGGAAAGCTTAAATGTGAATGGAGATGTATTATACTTTATCTGCCTTGCTGTAATGCTGCCATAATTAAGATTTGAATTTATGGATGCAATATTAGGATAAGAAGTTGTAATGCTTACAGTAACGTTATCAGAAGGTTTTGAAAGCCCCTTATTCCTGATACCAATCTGTAGCTTTAAGGTATCATTTGCCAGCACATTGCCGCTACCCTGAATATTGTAGTTCTGGAAACGTGCATATGCTCCGCCAACCCAGCTTAAATATTTATAGCTTGCCATCATTTTGTTTGCTTCGGGAATTATCTCTGACTGGTTTGGCCAAAAACCGCTGCCGCCTACTTCCGGAGTCCAGCAATATGTACCGTTTACTTTGTGCAGCCAGTCACGTGTTGTCCCGCTTGAATAATAATCAAGCATTTCTATTACTGTGCCGTAAGGAAAGTCATTACCGGAAGCAAAGTCACCCGAAAAATCAGAATAAATTTCATATGCTAAAGCAGTATCAGTGTAACTCAAAGTATTCAGGTATCTGCCGGCAACTGAGTGAACTGAAAATCCGATTTTTGGTAATATGGAAGCACACAAAGTTTTTATAGCCTGTGTTTCCGGCTCCGAGCCTGCCGATGGACCACGGTAAGTATCACTGCTGGGCGTTCCGCTAGAGCCGTTGTTATTACCCCAGCCGTAATCATAATTCCGGTTCAGATCGACACCAAAGCTGCCGCCATTATTCCTCCTGTTTTTTCTCCATGACCCCCCGCCATTTGGATTCGTAGTCTGGTTATGAACATATCCGTCAGGATTCACCACAGGCACGAAGTAAATTTCCCTGTTGTTCACAAGATAAGTTGCCTCAGGGTCAATATTATAGTTTTCAAGCAGCCAGAACATAAAATACATTGTACCTGCCATTGATTGTGGCTCTCTTGCATGAGTCAGCGCTTCAAAATAAATTGCCGGCTCTGTTGCTGATTCATTCACATCAGGATTGTCAGATATTTTAACGCTCCAAATCGTTCTGCCTTCAGTCGAAGCCCCCCTGTTTTGCTTTGCCGTAATAAGATTGGGATACTGCAGACGCATTGAATCAAGTTTCTGAACAACCTCATTATAGGTATAATATCCTCCCATGCTGCCATAGCTGAACGACATGACATTGTCACTTCGTTTTATTTCTTCACTTCTCTGCATTTCAATACTGCTTGGCAGCGGCCTGTTTTTATAATACTCATCCATATCTGGAATCTCGACAAAATATGGTATTCCGGTCCTATCCAGGCGGTTAAGCTCTTCGCTGTTTATAACAACTGAAATACCTTCTTTCAAACTTCCCTGGTAATGGTCAAGAGTAATATCGTTTTGCTGAAGAACACTTATATCTGCATTGGTATTGAGATGAATAATAACTTTGCTGTAAGTTAACCTGTTTCCATGCCCGTTTGAAAAGAAAATGAATTTTACGGTCAGGGCAAATAGTAAAAATGACAGAAGGCTTATTAAAACTCTAATTTTCATAATATTTTAGGTTTTTTCAATACTTTTTACAATATAATTGAATATCAAATTAAAAAATAAGTAGATATTTTTGAAGTATGAGACTACAAAAAAATAGAATATTATGAAAGAAATCAAAATCAAGATCAAGAAAGCTACTAAGGGAGATTTCCCAAGAGTTGTTGAACTCATCAAAGAGCTGGCTGAATACGAAAAGCTGGTTCCACCCGATGAGAAAGCGGTAAAAAGGCTGTATAAAGACGCATTTAAGAAGAAGCCCTTTATAAAAATGCTGGTCGCCAAACAGAAAAAGGAAATAGTTGGTTATGCCATATATTTTCATTCTTACTCTTCATTCCTTGCCAAAAATACATTTTTCCTGGAAGATATTTTTGTTACACAGAGCCTTCGGAATACCGGAATTGGCACAATGTTCTTCGAAAAACTTGTGAAGCTTGCTAACAAACAAAGATGCGGAAGAATGGAATGGAGCGTTAATGACTGGAACATCAACGCTATAGCATTCTACAAGAAAATAGGCGCTGTGCCGCTATCGGACTGGATATACTACAGACTTACTTTTTGAGCAAAGAATATCTAATAGTGTTGTTTGACGGAGTATGTAATTTTTGTAACAGCTCCGTCAATTTTATTATGTCCCGGGATAAGAATGACAGGTTCAAATTTGCCGCGCTTCAATCAAAGCCCGGCATTGAGCTGCAAAAGAAGTTGAACCTTGACCCAGATGATATCAAATCCTTCATTCTGATCGATGGCAGGAAATTTTACAGAAAAACCACAGCTGCTTTAAAAGTTGGCTGGCATCTTGGATTCCCATACAATGTTTTCTATCCAATGATCTTGATACCGCCATTCATACGCAATATTACATACAATGTGATTGCAAAATACCGTTACAAATGGTTTGGGAAGAAAGATGCATGCCGAATACCAACTGCGGAAGAACAGGCGAAGTTTTTGCAGTAAGTAAATACTCTATATTACCATTCCAAATTGGGAACTTTAAAACTGCACATCATCCTTTTCTCTTTATTTTACCGCCAAATTTTCATATATTTGTAAAATTCAAATTAAAAATCCCCAATCTATCACCAGATTTGTATTGAACAGGAAAACAGCACGTTATATCTGCTTTTTTTTCATATTACTCCTTGCACCGGTATCTCAATTATTATCCCAGACTAAACTATTCACACGTAATTCCCAGGAAATCCCAGAGGTTTATCTCAAGAATCTTCAAAATGACTACAGGAAGCTTATTAACCTGAACGGCCTGTGGGACTTTTCTTCTCAAACTATCCCGTCTGCTAAGATCCAGGTGCCTTTTTGCTATGATTTTAAAGGCAAAGTGAACTGCTCCCGAACATTCGGCACTGGCCTGGAACTTCCTAATGACTGGAATTATGTTATTTATTGCGATGGCATAAATTACCAGTCGGAAATAAAAATTAACGGAAATTTTGTGGTCAAGCACGAAGGCGGGTTCACTGCTTTTTCTTCACCAATTGCAGAAGGTATTTTAAAGGAATCAGGTAACCTGATTGAAATAGCAATAGATAACACGCTTGACGTTTCAAGAACTATCCCTTTGAAAAATACTACAAACTACCCCAAGAACTATGGTGGCATATACAGGGATATTTATATAATGGCAGTTCCCAAGCTGTTTATTAAATCAATTAATGTAGCTTCGGAAATTGATATCAACCTGAACGCAGATCTAAAAAATACTATTACACTTACCGGAACCGACATTGAGAAATACTCAGGCGGAGAAAAGAAACTCACTGTTAGAACAGAGCTTCTTGATACTTCCGGAACGGTTAAGGCTTCAAGTGATGCAGCCGTGTTTTCAGTCTCTTCAAATTCCACAATTCAGGTAATTAATTCATTTAGCCTTAACAGTCCGGTTTATTGGTCTTCTGACTATCCTTATCTTTATAAACTGAAAGTAACCTTATCCAAAGGTGATGAAATAATAGATTCATATATAACTGATTACGGGATTTATGAGCTTGTGCGAAAATCAGGCAACATAATGCTCAACAGCAGCGAATTCAAGTTTAAGGGCATAAATTATATAGAGGAATTTGGCGGGATGGGCATGTGCGCCTCGTACAATGATGTTGAGCGTGATGTTAAAACCATAAAGTCTCTTGGGTGCAATATTGTAAAAATATATGGCCGTCCTGCGAGTCCATACCTCATAGATCTCTGCAACCGATATGGTTTGCTTATTATGGAGGAACTGCCGGTTTTCACAGTTCCTTCGGGAATACTTGAAACCGAAAATTATCTTCAGCTGGCAGAAAACCAGCTTAGCGAAATGATAAGTACACACAAGAACAATCCCTGCATTTTCGCTTATGGTCTTGGCAATGATTTTGAAGTTACCGGGGAAGCCGGACAGAATTACGTCAAGCAAATGGTAGCTAAAGCAAGATCATTGGATAACAGGCTATTGTATTACTCATCCAGAAACTACTATGAAGATAAATGCAGAAGTCTCGTAGATTTTACAGGGCTTAATTTTTATGATAACGACCTGAATCTGCTTAAGAACATTTCTACAGATGTTAAGCTCAAGAAAGAAAAGATCTTTATTTCAAATTACGGGAAATTGATCAAGCCCTCAAATACTTCGGGATACAGTGATCCAAATTCAATTGAATCACAATCAAAATACATAGTAGATTTCAATAAGTTATACAAAGGCTCTTCATTTATGGGTGGATTCTTACAGTCGTTTACAGACTGGAATTCTGATATGCCGAATCTGAAATACCCCGACCCGGTTAACCAGTATATGCGGACAACTGGACTGTATACATTGTTCCGCGAACAGCGTCCTCCTGCAATTATTTTCCGCAAAGAGAATCTGGAAGAAGATATTCCGAATCTGAATATAGGTACATACTCAAAGGAAGCTCCCCTAGTTTTTGTATTTACGGGGCTGATAACATTTATCCTTTTCATATATCTCGCAAACAGTGTCCGCAGATTCAGAGAAAATGTCTGGAGGGCTTTATTCAGACCATTTATTTTCTTTACTGATGTAAGAGAGCAGAACCTGATACCGAAATTCCACAATTTTCTTCTTGCTCTGATCCTTTCTGTAGGGAATGCTTTGTTCTTTGCAAACCTGCTGTATTTCTGGAAAGATTCACAGTTGCTTGATATAATGCTTACAGTTATTGTTTCTTATGATTCGGTGAAGATTTACACTGATCAGTTTATGACTAATCCAATAAAGCTTACCGGTATCCTCGCACTAATTTCGTTTATTAAAATTTTTGTTTTTGCTGTTATTATTTGGCTGTTTTCGCTTACAATAAAATATCGCGTTGGCTTTAACAATATATATACCGTTACTGTTTGGGGATTGCTTCCAACAATACTGCTTCTTGTGATGGGTACTTTCTACATAAGGATACTGCAGGCAAATACTGATTTTGTTATAATCGGGCTTGCTTTGGCAGCATTTATTTACCTTCTATCTTTATACCGTGTGCTCAAAGGTACGTATATCATTTTTGATACCTTTTTTATCAAAGTGTATGCATACGGGATTCTTTCTATAGTTGTTCTTGGAGGCGGCATTTTATTTTATCTGAATACTACGAAATTCGTATTCGATTATTATAAGCTGGTTTTGACATTCCTGAAATTTTAATACTTTTTTAACATACTTAGCCAATTTTTAATTATATTTGTAGTGGCTAAGTAAGTGGATTTAGAGACATTTAATATAACTATTTGTATTTAAGTAAGCTGGAAATATTCGGATTTAAGTCATTTGCCGATAAGATCTCTGTTGATTTCGATGCAGGTATGACTTCAATCGTAGGCCCGAACGGCTGCGGCAAAACTAACATTGTTGATGCTGTCCGCTGGGCAATCGGCGAACAAAAAGCCAGCGTACTTAGAAGCTCCACAATGGAGAACGTTATATTTAACGGCACAAAGAACCGTAAACCGCTTGGATACGCAGAAGTTTCCCTGACGATACAAAACACAAAAGGCATACTTCCCTCGGAGTACACCGAAATAAAACTAACCCGCAGGTGTTTCCGTGACGGAACCAGCAATTATATGTTAAATGGCGTTAACTGCCGTCTGAAGGATATTACAGCCCTTTTTATGGATACTGGCATGGGCTCTGATGCATATTCGGTTATTGAGCTCAAAATGGTAAATGAGATACTTTCCCACCGTACACAGGATAGACGTAAACTGTTTGAAGAAGCATCCGGTATTACAAAGTATAAAGAACGGCGCCGAGAGGCATTATACAAGCTTGAAATTGCTAAAGAAAATATCAACGAAGCAAATATAGAGATCCGGAACAGACAGCGAACCGTAAACGCTTACGAAAGAATTGCCCAGAAGCAGCAGGAAGCAAAAGAGATCAGCACACGCCTTAAGGATATTGAAATCGATTATCATCAGCGGGCTTATTCCAAGTTAATTGATGAGACCAAAAATATTGAAGAACAGCTAAAAAGCAAAGAGACCGAAAGAGAAGTTCTGCAGTCAAGGCTGAATGATAATGAAACGATCATAGAGAAGTATAAAGTTGAGCTGAATGACACAGAAAGCAGGCTGAATGAATCACGCGATAAGCTGAATAATATTAATTTGCAGATTAACGAGATCCAGACATCCATATCAATAGCCGAGCAAAGAATAAAGTATCTGCATGAAAATATTGACCGGTTTTCAAGGGAAAAGATAGATATTGAATCTGAAATTGAAAAACTTTTGGTTAACAAAACTTCAATTGAAGATAAAATTGTTGTGCTGAAGAGCACACAGGAGCTTATGGAAGGTTCTCAGAACACAAAGAAGGGGGCACTGGATGAAACTGAGCATAAGGTTAAATCCAGCAAAGAAGAGCTCAAGGATTTGACCCTTAAGCATGCAGCATCTTCTAAAGAACTCGTTGAAAAACAGAATGAATACGAGATCATAAAGAACAGACTTGAAGACCAGCTTTCACGTTCTGGTAAGCTTACCGAAGAGAATATTGTAAATATTAATAAAGTTTCTGCCTTTGATAAGGAAATTCATGAAGTTGAAACTGAACTTGCTGTTCTTAAAGATAAGCTTGCTAAATTAACAGCCGAGCACGAAGAACAGAAGAGCATTAAAGGAAGTTACGCAGAAGAGATCAGCAGGCTTGAAAAAGAAATAATTTATAAAAAGCACGAAGCAGATAAGCTTGGCAGCAAGATCGGGTTTCAGAAAAACCTGCTTGAAAATTATGATGATTATTCTGAAGGTATAAGATACCTTGTTAAAGAAACCGGCGAAAAAGGCGCAAATGTAGTGATCGATAAGCTTGAAGTTGATGATAAATTTAAGATCGCTATTGAAACAGCTCTTGGAGAGATATCAAATTACCTTATTGTGAACGATCCCGATGCTGCAGATCACTTCATTAGAATTCTTACTCATGAGCAAAAAGGCAAAGTTACTTTTATTATAAAAGACCAGCTTTACAATACAACACTTAATATTTTCCAGGAAGAATTCCCTGAGATACTTTCTCATGAAGGTGTTTATGGATGGGCAGATAGTTTTGTCAAATGCCCTGATGAATATTTAATGATATATAAATATCTACTGGATGAGTTTATAATTGTTGAGAATCTGGATATAGCAAGGAAGCTCTCAAAGGATACTTTCATTAAGTTCATTACTCTTGACGGAGATATTGTTACCAACAGCTTTTTGCGCGCAGGAAGCAAAACAAATGTTGAATCGCTCAAGATTGGACGTGAGAAGCTCATAGCAGAGCTGCAGTCTAATATTGCAGTTATAGAAACGTCAATAGAAGCTGATAGCAGGAAACTCGCAGAGCTCAGAAGCAGCTTTGCCGGTATTGATATCGAGATTCGTGCAGGTAATATTCAGGAGTTGAAGGCTTCAGTGCTGAATTGCAGCGGAAAAATCCAGCAGATAGAATATCAAAAATCCGAAACCAACAAGCTTATAGCCGGATATAAAGAAGAAAATGACGATCTGAGCGCTTCAAATAAAGAGCTTTCCGAAAAAATGGATGCCCTGATAGTGGAAATTGAAAGTGCAGAAAATGTAAAGTATCAGCGTGAGAAAGAGCTTGAGCATTTTACAACCGAGCTTGAAAACCTTGCCGATGAGCTAACAAGCAAGCGTGAAGAGTATAACTCATTTAATATTGAAATTACCAAGATCAAAGCAGAGATCTCTAATCTTGATAATGAGCATATCAGAACTGAAGAAAGTATCAAATCCAGAAGGGGCAACATAGAAGCAAGGGCTCTTGAGTGCAATGAATATGAGAATGAGATCAGAAAACTTCAGAGCCAGATCGAGTCATACAATCCGGACGGGACTGTAAACGGATATAAGCCAAGGCTAAGGCTCTTGGAAACTGAAAGAGCAGGCATTGAGTCTGATTTCAGCTTTATCCGAAGCGAATATGAAGTAAAACGTTCGCTGGTTGATAAAGTTGAGCATGAACAAAAAACTCTTAGGAATAACAGGGACGGGTTTATTGATTTCATTCACAAGAATGAAATGCAGCTTACAAAAGACCGCCTTGAGATCAAGGAACACAAAGACAGAATTAAAGAAGAATACGATCTTGCAATACAATACACAGTCTACGAAGACCGTGAAATCTTTGATTATACAAGAGCAAAAGCTGAAGTTGACCGTTTAAGGAATAAATTAAGACAGCTTGGAGGCTCCGGGCAAATGGAGCTTGGAATTTATGAGCAGGAAAAGCAGGAACTTGAAAAGCTGACGGAAGAAAGAAACGATCTGGTTAAGGCAGAGCATGATCTGATAGGTTTGATCGATGAGATAAACAAGACTGCACAGAATAAGTTTACTGAAACTTTTGAAATGATCAGACAGAACTTCATGGCAATATTCCGTGAATTGTTTATGGAAGGTGATGAATCTGACCTGAAACTCGTTATCGATCCGGATAATCCAGATCCGCTTGATGCAAAAATAGAGATTATCGCCAAACCGAGGGGAAAACGCCCTCAATTGATAGATCTGCTTTCAGGCGGTGAGAAAACTTTAACTGCTATTGCACTGCTTTTCGCTATTTACCAGGTTAAGCCTTCGCCTTTCTGCATACTGGATGAGGTTGATGCCCCGCTTGATGATGCTAATATTGACAGGTTCATTAAGATCATCCGCAAGTTCTCTGAGGATACTCAGTTTATTATTGTTACACACAATAAACGTACTATGGAAGCAGCCGACTCAATGTATGGTGTTACCATGGCTGAGCAGGGAATCTCTACAATAGTAAACGTAAAATTCAACGATCAGAAAATAGCATCATAAAAATTCAATTCCGCACTACTTGTTAAATTATTTCAAAATGCTCTCTTAATTAATTCTTCAAATTTAAAAAGCATTTCAAACTAACCAAAATGACAAACGAACAAAAACAATTTCTTGTTAACCTTGTTAACACACCTGCCCCATCAGGCTTCGAAGAACCCGTTCAGAAGATCTGGAAAGAAGAAGTAGAGAAGTTTTGCCCTGATATCACAAAAGATGTCCATGGCAGCTTGACAGCAGTGATGAACCCCGGCAAAGAAAAATCAATAATGATTGTAGGTCATTCAGATGAAGTGGGACTTATAATCAACTATATAAACGATGATGGATTCATTTTTGTCAGACCTATTGGCGGAATTGATCCGACCATTCTGGCATCTCACCGTGCAAGAATTCTGACTAAGAAAGGAATTGTACCCGCTGTTATCGGCAGAACATCTCTTCATTTATTAACAAATACACAAAGAGATAAAAAACTTGAAATGCATGATGTTTGGCTGGATATTGGAGCTAAAAACAGAAAAGATGCTCAAAAGTTTATTTCAATCGGAGACCCCGTAGTATTTGGCGAAGACTATCAGGAAATGACTAACGGCATCGCAATATCAAGATGCTGGGATAACCGTATTGGTGTATATATAGTAGCAGAGACACTCAGAAAGCTTTCAAAAGTCAAGAATTTAAGGAACACTGTTTACGGAGTCTCCTCTGTACAGGAAGAAACAGGTGTTTGGGGAGCAGGCAATCCAGCTTACATATATAAACCGAATGCGGCTGTAGCAATTGATGTTATCCCCTGCTCGGATCAGCCTGAGATCCCAAAGGAGAAATTCGGAGTTACAAAACTTTCTGAAGGTCCGGTTATAACAAGAGGAGTTCGCAGCAATAATAAGATCGCTGATGAACTGATTGAATCTGCTAAACGTAAAAAAATGAAATATCAGATCGATGTTGATTACGGGCACACATGGACAGATGCAGATCCGATATCTCAATCAAGATCAGGAGTTGCCATAGGAGTTGTATCGGTTGCAACCAGATACCTGCATTCATCAGTTGAAACTTTAAGTTTGAAGGATATCGATCTTACTGTTGATCTTTTAACAGAATATATTACAAAAACAAAATTAGAATTCTAATCAGATGAAAAAAATAATTTTAAATTCAGTTTTACTAATATTAATCATTTCATTAATTGGAGGATGTTCAAAAGAAATGACAGGAAACGAACAAACAACTGCAACGGGATTGAAATATGTAGATGAAAAAGTTGGCGAAGGCGCTTCGCCGGTTGCCGGAAAAACAGTTACCGTTCACTAC
Source organism: Ignavibacteria bacterium (assembly GCA_030835005.1). Taxonomy (GTDB): domain Bacteria; phylum Bacteroidota; class Ignavibacteria; order Tepidaquicellales; family OLB5; genus OLB5. The sequence continues at coordinate 21,837 of JAUQWT010000376.1, forward strand.
ACCGGTACGCTTGAAAACGGAACAAAATTTGACAGCTCCCGAGACAGGAACCAGCCGTTTTCATTTACTATTGGCGTTGGGCAGGTTATTAAAGGATGGGATGAAGGCGTAATGAGTATGAAAGTTGGCGGCAAACGCAAGCTTATAATTCCTCCGGCTCTTGGTTACGGAATAAAAGGGGCCGGCTCTGTAATACCGCCCAATGCAACACTTATATTTGATGTTGAATTGCTTGAAGTAAAATAGGTTAACTAAAAGGGGCTCTAAGGCCCCTTCTTTAATTGACTTGGTATGAACAAGTGATGACGCTCACGTCCCTTTAGACAGCAAGTAATTTTGTGAATCTCACCAGTTTAGTTTGATTACTTTGCCCCCGTATCTGCCTGCATCATTTCGAACAGATTACCTTCCACATCTTTAAAATAACAAAGCCAGCCTACGCCTGGAACAGCCATCTTGGGAACTGTTATTCTACCTCCGGCAGATTCAACTTTAGTAATATATCCGTCTATATCCGATACATCAATTGTATTAACCACTACAGGCTCACCTTTGCTTCTGACGAAACCACCGTTGATACCGGCAGATTTCTCATCACCTGTTGATATCAGCCAATATTCCTCATTACCCCACCTGTTGAATTTCCAGTCAAATACTGTTTCATAGAATTTTTTAACACCCTCGGGGTCCTTTGTAACGATCTCAAAATGTACAACTCTTGACATGATTTCTTCCGATTTTTTAAAGTTTTTAATTATTTCTAATGGCAGAAGTGCAAAATATAATCCACAAATGATAAATGCAACCTTTTACAATTATCAGGCGTCTAAACAATATAAGAAATACAAAGAAAGGTACTATTGATGGAAGTTATGAAGTTAAAGACCATGGAAAAACTCGCTGCAGGTCTGGTAATGTTGAACATAATAGTTTTGGCAATTATGTGTTATGATTTCTATTTGAAGTTCTAGCTAAAGATTTTGCCTCATTAAACATCGTTAAGCGATTACCTCCGTTTAACTATTTAAAAAGGAATAGAGCAATTTATTCCTTTTTTTTTCATAACGATTATTGAATTTAACAACAAACTAAATGTATACCCTATTATTGGTATGCATACCGTAAAGTAGAACCGATACTAACCAGAAACGCTAGAAATCGTTAGGATAATATAGTGCACTATTCGTAACTTCAATAAACTTATACCCTTTAATATTATTCTATAATCGCTAATTCTAGCCTAATTTCTTACCGTATATGGAGTATAATATACCCTATAGTAGATTTCACTATATTAAAACCTATTTCCATAAACTAATTTTACATATAACAAATGAAATGAAATCGTTAAAAACTGAAATCTTGATAAATCATACAAATAAATTTACTAAAATGAAAAATCTCGTATTTACATTGTTGTTAATGCTTTGTGTAAGCAGTATTTATTCACAATGGACCTCTAATTACGGATTTAGTTATGGTGACATAAACTTCACAAATGCAAAAGGAAATGCTGTAACAACTGATGCTGAAGGGAATTGTTATGTTACTGGTTATTCCTATGAAGCCGGGTCTGAAAAAGATATAGTTACAATCAAATATACATCAACCGGTGATACAGTTTGGGCAAGAAGTTATAACGGAACATCAAACCAGAATGATGAAGGAAACGGAATTTGTGTTGATGGTAACGGAAACGTTTACGTTGTTGGTACTGCCCAATATTCAGGGAAATCATTTGATGTAGTGATCCTGCAATATTCCTCTGAAGGAACTTTAATATGGGATAAACAATACTCAAGTACTCAATCAAATTTGATAGATAAGGGTTTGGCAATTGCAGTTGATTTAAATGGATCTATTTACATAACAGGCTTCACAACAAACACAGATAGTTACAGGGATATATTTGTAAGTAAGTATAATTCTGCTGGACTTGAATGGACAGCAGCCCTGGAAGACGGTTCATCAAACTTAAACTCTGAAGGTTTATCTATTGCGGTCAGTTCAACCGGAGGTATTTACGTTGCAGGTTATGTGACAACTTCTGAGGCAAATACAGATATAGCAGTAATGAAATATAATGAATCAGGCAATCAGGAATGGATGAACACTATTCCGGGACCCGGTTACGGTGAAGATAAAGCATGGGGTATTGTTGTTGATGCAGAAGATAATTGTTATATAACAGGCTACAAAACTGTTGGCGCAAATAATACTGATTGTTATACAGCTAAATTTAACTCTTATGGTAATCTGATTTGGGAAGCAGATTTCAATGGCGGCGGCAATCAGATAGATAAAGCATGGGGTATTGTTGTTGATACCGATGGTTCAGTTTATATTACGGGCGAAACAGCAGATACTTATCTAAATACAAATTATATTACCATAAAATATTCCATTTCCGGAGCAGAATCCTGGAGAAATGAATATAATGGTACAGGAAGCGGCGAAGATATTGCATCAGCTTTAGGCATATTAGGCTCAAACAGCGTTGTAGTCACGGGCAAAAGC
>JAUQWT010000377.1 GCA_030835005.1 Ignavibacteria bacterium
GGACGCTTGTATACAACTTCATAATCTTCATCAAGACATCTTGGTTTATCAACTGCAATCTCAACTGCCTTCTCTTCAACTTCAGTGTCTGCATATTCTGTTTTGGATGAAGTCTCGCTATCTTTCAGCGATATCGTTTGTTCTTCCACAAGTAAATGTTCTTCAGACCGCATGGTTTTTTTGAATTAAATTTTCTAATTTTTCTACAATTTCTTCCGGAGTGGGGAGCATTCCTCCCATTCTCCCATAAAATTCGACAGGGACTTTTCCGTTCACGGCAAGCAATACATCTTCTACCATCTGGCCTGAGTTCAGCTCAACTGTAAGCATCATTTTTGCCTTATCTGCAAGCTCAAAAAGTCTTTTTGAAGGATAAGGGAATAGTGTAATAGGGCGCAATACTCCAACTTTAATGCCTTTTTCTCTTGCCAGATTAGATGCCTTATGGCATATCCTGGCGCATAAGCCGTAAGCAACAAGTATGAAATCGGCATCTTCGGTATCTATTTCTTCAAACCTGACCTCATCCTTCCTGATCGCATTGTATTTTTCAGTAAGCTTGAAATTATGTTTTTCCATAGCTTCGGGTTTGATATGAAGAGACGTAATGTAATTTCTTTCCCTGGAATCCGGTTTACCCACAGTGGCCCATGGCTTATCGATCTTATGCGGCTCAAATTTTCCGAATGTAACTTTTTCCATCATTTGTCCAATAGCTCCGTCAGATAGTATCAAAACCGGGTTACGGTATTTATCAGCAAGATCAAATCCCAGGAAAACAAAATCTGCCATCTCCTGAACAGATGAAGGTGCGAGAACTATCATTCTGTAATCTCCATGCCCGCCCCCTTTGGTTGATTGAAAATAATCACCCTGTCCCGGCTGTATTGTTCCAAGTCCCGGGCCGGCACGGTTAACATTAACTATCAGGCATGGAAGCTCCGCTCCTGCAATATAGGAAATGCCTTCCTGCATTAAGCTGAAACCGGGTGAAGATGAACTTGTCATTGCCCTGAATCCTGCACCGGCTGCACCGTAAACCATGTTGATTGATGCAACTTCACTTTCTGCCTGCAGAACAATTCTTCCGTATTTAGGCATTTCGTTTGAAAGATATTCAAGGACTTCTGATTGAGGTGTTATAGGGTATCCAAAGTAAGCATCGCATCCTGCCTGAATGGCAGCTTCTGCAAGTGCTTCATTTCCCTTCATTAATTTAGTTTCCATCATCTTATTTCTTTCAAAATTATATGTAATCCATTGCTGTGAGGTCGCCGTATACTGGCGAAGTGATAATGGATTTAATTTCTTCTCTAATATTTTTCGGAGTAATATCAACTCTTTTTTTCTTCACGCCAGTTCTGTAAACTGTTATTACTGCATCAGGGCAAACAAGTGCACAATTAACACATCCTGTGCAGAGATCATTCTTTGCAATAATGTATCTGTAGCCTTTGATATTTATTGTATCTGAAAGCTGAAGTGCGTGTTCTTTGCAGGCCGCCGTGCATAGTTCACATCCTTTGCATTTTTGGATCTCAATTTCAACGTAACCCTTCACTTTTCTTTCTTTGGTAGTCTCGGGTTTCTTGGCTGTAGTTTCCATTTTTATTTGCTTTTAAATGGTTAGATTTTATACAAAAATGTCATATAACCCCTCTAAATCCTATAATCTGCATCATAAAGAAACATGATTTTTGTCACAAAAGAAGAACAGATCTTGATATAAGTATAAAAAAAATGGGACTCTGAACAGAGCCCCATTAATTGAAAGGTTTTTCTTCTATGATGATCAACCGGAATTTTTTATCAATTTTTCAGTTCACAATGGAACCAGGCAGTTTGGCGGTTAGTCATCTCAACCCATTTCAATGACCTTTAATCACCCGGGTTTAACCGCGTGTTTACCGTTCTGCCTTTTTCGCTCGTTTAAGAGAGCATTTCTTCAAAAAAGCCCGGTATAATTTCAGTACAAAGATGGTAAATAAATCATGCGAAAAAAATAACCTGCATCACTTGAGTGTATGATTTTTGTCTGTAAATGATATTTTTTTGACTATATTTGCATGGATTATCCAAAAAGATCAAACATATCAGACTAATGAAAGTAAGAAATTATACCGCAATAATCTTCATTTTCTCAATATGTTGTCATACATATTCACAGGATTTTCCCATATCCGGAGATGAAGTTGCATCAATGAAAAGTTTTGATGAAGGCGTAACTGCTTTTATGAAAAAATGGAGTGTTCCCGGTGGACAGGTTGCTGTATGTAAAGACGGCAGGCTCGTTTATTCAAGGGGTTTTGGTTATGGAGATCTTAATGGTAAAGAACCCGTAACCACAACCAACTTGTTCAGAATAGCAAGTGTATCAAAATCTATTACCGGAGTTGCAATCATGAAACTCATAGAAGAAAAAAAGCTTTCTTTGGATGATAAGGCATTTTTGATTCTTGACGACCTAACTCCACTGCCCGGGAAAAAAGTTGATCCAAGATTGTATGATATTACTATCAGGATGCTTCTTGAACATGTTGCCGGCTGGACGATTGAAGCAGGGGATAGGCAGGTTAAGTTCCTGCGCATAGCAGCTGATGCCTTCGGACTTCCCAGGCCTGCAGATCAGAAAACTATAATCCGATATGCGATTGGAGACACATTAGATCTTCCGCCGGGAACAAAATATGTTTATTCGAATTTTGGTTACAATATACTTGGCAGGGTAATTGAGAAGGTAACCGGAAAGACTTATGAAAAGTATGTTCAGGAAGATATATTGAAAATTGCAGGAATAACTGATATGAAGATCGCTAAGACCAGATTAACTCAAAGGCATATTAATGAAGTAATGTATAAAGGACTTCCGGAAATGGAACCGGTCTGGAGTGTGTTAGATAATGAAGAGCTGCAGGTGGCGTATCCATACGGTGGTGATTATTTTATTGAAGTTATGGATTCACACGGCGGTTGGCTTTCTAATGCGGAGGACCTGGTAAGATTTGTTACTTCAGTTGATACTAAAACAAAACGCCCGCATATTCTTAAAGAAGAGACGGTAGAATTGATGCTAGCAGAACCGCTGGTGAAATCTCAGAATCCTGATGATTACTACGCTAAAGGATGGGATTACGAGCCAAAGACTGATTCATGGTGGCACGCAGGTGCACTTTATGGAACATCTTCATTTATCTTTCGATTTGGAAATGGGGTTTCTATTGCTCTTGTTTTTAATTACCTGCCTATGATGCAGCTCGGAGAATATTTTGGGGAAATGAAAAACAAACTGGTCCCCGAAGCATTGAAAGGAGTAACAAGTTGGCCTGAGTTTGATAAATTTAGTGATAACTGAATATCAAACTATCTCTTACGGCCCCTACCCATACCCATAGGAAACTCTTCATGTTCTTTGTATCCTATAAGAAACGAGAGAAGCATCCATACTCCGCCTACTGCTGCAATTAACAGGCCATATGGCTGCTGGTAAATCAATAGGGCAAGACCGACAATGATAAGAAATCCGGGTATGATTACCGGATAAATAAGTGAGCGCATTTCAGCCTCCGTTTTTAAGAATATTATATATCTATATTAACACTTTGAAGGGCAAACAGGTTCTGAAGAAAAAAAGTATGGCTTAAATATATGCTGCTACCAAATTGCCAGCACACCTCCCATTATTGTAATAGAAATAAGCTGATATATGATAAATAAGAAGTAAAGCATTTTGGGTCGGGATTCGTACATGTAACCCGGAACTACAGTTGTTACAACAAATCCTAGCCATACCCAGAAACCTACATTCACCCCCTGAGCAAAAGTACTTAAGCTTGCAAACTTTATTATATGAGCCAGAACATATGCAAATACCAAAGAAGCAATTGTGTTGACAACATAAGTCATCCCCATTGATGCGGATGAAAACCCTTCTTTGACCTGTTCTTCAGTTTTTCCCATCGAGCGCATCCAAAGTTTACCTATTACAAGCGGCGAATACCAAAGAGCGCCAAGTATCATATTAATTACACCGGCTACTATTACAGGAACGAGGTTGATTGTTGGGTCAGGCATGGTGGTTGATCAATTGAAAATCAGGATTACAAAATCCTAAATTAAATTTGTTGCCCGACTAGGGGTCGAACCTAGACTTTCCTGATCCAGAATCAGGCGTGTTGCCAGTTACACCATCGGGCAGAATAAAACTGACTTTGCATTCAAATTTTAAGTTTACAAAGATAATCAAATTGAAGTTCACTGTAAAGTTGAAAATTAGCACTTTTCTGTGCATTTATTCTGACAGCAAATATGGTTATTTTTGCAGATAAAACAGAGGATTTACCCTTTCCTCAAAAACTAACAATAATACAGGGAACTAGATGAATTTCAGGCTTAAAAAATCAACAATTGAGGATGCAGGTATTGGTGTCTTTTCAACCGCGCTCATCAAAAAAGGCGAAAAACTGGAAACACTTTTTAGTGAAAATGATACCAGGTGGCTTTCACATCAGGAATTTGACAGTCTGAGAGTTTGCAGAGATCTAAAAGAAAATTTTGCCATACAATATGAAGACGGGTATTCACTTCCGGCAGATTTCAACAGTCTTAGTATTGGCTGGTATTTGAATCATTCGGATAATACTAATCTTTATTCAAACGAAGACCATGAATATTTTGCCTCCAGGGACATTGCACCTGACGAAGAATTGTTTATAGATTACGAAAAGCTCTGAATAAAAATCGCATTAATTTTAGCTTTTAAATAGGCAGAGTTTTTTTGTAAATTTGCGTGAGAAAGATATTAGGCTGAAAACAATTAAAATGATAAATAAGATAATTGTAATGATTCTGCTGCTGAATATAGGATTATTATCTCAGCAGGCAGTGATTTTTAAGAACCCACCTTCAGATATGACATTGCCTTTAGTTATGGCGGAAGAAAACGGAATTCCCAAATCATCCGGAATGGTTCCCATTGAAACTAAATGGATACAATCCACCGATGCAAACATTGAAGGACTACTTCAGTTGTTTTCATCTTCAAATGAAATTGGCATAAATAAGTTAATAAAAGATATCTTTATAAACGCTAATATCCCCGAATCCAAATTAAACCAGTTGAAGATACGTTTTACAAGCACAGGCACAGAAGAACGGTCTATTGATAAAGATGCGGCGGTGTTTGGCGACGATTTTGCAGCTAAATATCCTGCAGAGAACATGTTGCTGGTTACGAAATTGTACCGCACTAAAAATGCTGTTATTGAGCTAACTGATGGCGGCGGGGCAGAATTTGATCAAGCAGTCAAAGAAGCGCTTTCCCAGGGACTGAGGTTTGGCAATAAAACGGAGACTGTGCAGGATAACAAAATGATAATTGAAATACTCCAGCTTGTATTTGCTTATGAAAGTATCCCTATTACAATAAACAGGTTAGTTGACCAAAACTTGGTAATACCTGTTTACTTAGCAGCTGATGTTGGAATAAATTCTATCGAAAGTATGACCGTGACCGAATTTGGAGAAAATGATTATTTTGTAAAAGTTGTTTCTCCGGTAGTGCAGCAGCCTGTCGAATTCAAAATATCAAATGTGAATCCAAAAGTAAATTTCAGGGTCGGAGGCAGGGAAAGCTATTTAATGAAATATGTTGAAATGAGCGGGAATAAAGTTACATTTACATTATCCGGTTTTATGATAAGCTTTAGATAGTAATATACACTTTGTAAACCGATTAAGGAAAAAAGATTCAGATATTCTTCTTATCTTCTGATTTTCATTCTGGAGAAAACACTTACACTGGTTACATTCATTTACAATTAATAACTCAGAATATTGAAACGATTGCTGGTGTATGGTGTTTAATATACAAAGCAGAGTACTACACAATGTCTGCTGAAAATTAGAAAAAATCCCGAAAAGGAGAAATATCAAATGCTTAAAAAAACCATTTTTACATCTTTCTTTGTTTTGATCTCGTTTTTTGCAGTTTCCGGCAATTCCTTCAGTCAGGATGACGGAAATGTTCAGTTCAAGATTGGTCTCCCAGATATATTTGGTGGAACATATGACGAAAACGGATACGATAAAGAGGGCTATGACCGCTCTGGATACGACAGGAACGGATATGACAGAAAAGGCATTGACAGAAACGGTTATGACCGTGCAGGATACGACAAATATGGATACAATAACAGCGGATATAACAGGGAAGGTTACGATAGAAACGGGAATTACAGAAATGACGGCGAATATAATAATGACAGGCAAAAGAAAAAGCACAGTGATAATGGCAAACATAAAGGCTGGTATAAGAAGAAACATAAAAACCATAAAGATGACGACGACAGGTATGAGAACGATAACAAGAGATGTGATGATTAGTTAAGCAGAAAGTTCATCTCACTTAGATATTGGAATTAAATTCTAACGGGATAAAAAATCAGGACTTTCGTGATAATTGTTTTGAGCAAAGAATAGGGAGCTGACGGCTCCCTATTCTTTTTCAGAAATGCATTTTTGCAAACTTAAGTGCGGACATAATAAAAAAAGCCCCTCACAAAAAGTGAGAGGCTTCAAATAGGTTTGGGCGTTATACCCGCGCCCTCCTAAAACTTATACTCGACATACACGCTCCTTTCTTCGGGGTCTTTTTGCTCCCCGTACAAATATACATAATAACTTCAACTATTGAAACCAAAGGCGGAAAAAAATAATTCCCGTACTATGAATATTGTTTTGCATTATTGTCTGAAACTTAATTCAGGTATTTTCAATTACAGGAATTACAACAATATGCGTGAAATTACATTCAAATTTTTTTTGATATTTATCCTATTTGCAGGGAACTCTCATGCGCAAAAATTCACTGATATAGAAGATATAGGAATGAACTATTACGGCAATGTTACAGCACCGGATTTTCACAAAGAGCTTGAATGGCTCAATACCGATAAACAATATTCCATTAAGGATTTCCGCGGAAAGCTGGTACTGCTTGACTTTTGGACATACTGCTGCATAAACTGCATTCACATTATGCCTGATCTCAAGAAACTAGAAGAGAAATACAAAAACGAGCTTGTTGTTATTGGTGTTCATTCAGCCAAGTTCTTAACCGAGCGCGGTACCGATAATATCCGCCAGGCTATTTTGCGGTATGAAATAGAACACCCGGTAATTAATGATAAGGATTTTGATGTGTGGGATTCATACACGGCCAAAGCGTGGCCTACACTCGTCCTGGTTGACCCAAACGGAAAGATAATCGGAATGTCAACCGGAGAAGGAGTATTCGATACTTATGACCCTGTGATCTCTTCTGCAATATCAGAATATGATATGGCTGGAAACATCCTCAATCGCCAGCCAATAAAGTTTATACTTGAAAAAGAGAAAGCCCCAAAATCGCTTCTTTCATTTCCCGGAAAGATCACTGCTGACTCCAAATCCGGCAGACTTTTTATTACCGATTCAAACAACAACAGGGTGATCATTTTAAGCTTGAATGAAAATGGATTTGAGGCTAAAGCAGAAGAAGTTATAGGAAGCGGTATTGAAGGAAACAAAGACGGCCCCTACACTAAAGCGCAATTCTTCAGGCCGCAGGGTATTGCATTTGCGAACGATAAACTATACATCGCAGATACTGAAAACCATTTGATACGTGTTGTTGACCTTGTCAGCAAACAGGTCAAAACAATTGCAGGCTTGGGTTACCAGTCAAAAGAATATGGAATAATCAGCGGAAACGCCCTTGAGACGGCTCTGAATTCGCCCTGGGATCTGATTGTTATTGGAGATGAATTATATATTGCAATGGCAGGCAGGCACCAATTATGGAAAATGAACCTTTCATCCGGTACAATTGGTACGTATGCCGGAAGCGGAAGAGAAAGTATTGTTGATGATTTCTTGCTCGAAAGCGCGCTTTCGCAGCCAAGCGGTATCACAACTGACGGAGTTAAGCTTTATTTTGCCGATAGCGAAGTAAGCGCCATCAGAAGCGCTGATCTGAATAATTCTAGAGGTAAAGTTAAAACTATTGTTGGTATGGGTCTTTTCGATTTTGGCGATCTTGATGGCATCGGAGACAAGGTCCGTCTTCAGCATCCGCTTGGTATATTTTACAATCCTGCTGACGAGCTGATATATGTGGCCGATACATATAATAGTAAGATCAAAGTTGTCAATCCATTAACCAGGGAATCCAGAACATACGCAGGAACAGGATTTACAGGTACACGTGACGGTATAAAAGACGCTGCGCAATTCGACGAGCCTAACGGGTTGACAATCTTAAACGGGAATATCTACGTTACAGATACGAATAATAATCTCATCAGGGTAATTGATATGGCTACAGGCGAGATAAAGACTTTGAAGATCACTAATCCTGAAAAGCTTACTGCAGGAATGATAACGATCAGGAAGAAAAAGCCTGATAATATTATTACACTCAGTCCTCTGGATCTAAAGCAGGGCAATGGATTCATAAAATTCAATTTCAAATTGCCTGAAGGCTATCACATTAATCCCGAAGCTTTGCCGCAGGTTGCAGTTACCTCAGATGGAGACATAATTGAACCTGTTGAAATGGAAGTAAGTACAAAGTCCCCAGAATTTGAAGTTCCCGTAAATCTTACAGGCAATAGCGGTGAAGTAATTATTGAAGTTTTGGTTTATTATTGCGATACCGAAAATGCAGGTATATGCAAATATAGAGATCTGTATTTTGAGCTTCCTGTTACTATTTCAGGCTCAGGAGGGAATGTGGTAAATATAGATCACGTCTTGATGTAGACATTCATTGGGGTGCACTGACTGTGTCAGTGCAAGCGCCAACATAGCTGAAGCACTACATAAAAGAAGCATACTTATGCTTCAGATAACTCTTTTACTATGTCAAGACCCTTTAGCCATGTTTCTTTGAACCATGCATAATGCTCATCTGCAATTTCCACTTCAATTGTAAGCTTTGTTTTGTTAGCTCCGTTAGATTCCAATTTATATGTTTCTTTTGAATTGGCCCATTTCTTCACATCTTCACTTTCGTAATCCTCGATATTGTTTTTCAGAATACCATAGTGTTCCATTGAGATGATCTCACTTGGCCTGTTCAGGATTATTCGGCTTACCATCCCGTCTCCCTGAGGCGTTTTGAAAAGAATTTTGCTGCCTTCATTCCAGCTCCCTTCTGCATATGAACCTTCGCAAAATACAGATGTCCACTTACGGTAAGTCTCATCCTGAAGCAGTACATCCCAAACCTTTTCTTTTGAAGCGTTTATATCTATTGATAAACTCAATTGCTTTTTACTCATGGTATTTGTTCCTTTAGTTCTTGGTTATTCGATTGCTTTTACTTTTGCTCTTACTACTGTTTTCTATAACCCTTGCCCTGATTATCCTTTTTACCAAAGCCGAAGGCAATGCCTTGTTGTGCGGAAAGTGGATCGTTGTTCCGGATATTTTATATGGTTTGAGCTGATCTTTAAATGCCTTAATAACAACAGGACTCATTGTTACAAAGCTGTTATGATTCTTATGAGCAACAAATGCTGCAAGATGCCCGTTAAGCCTGTAAAACGGTATTCTATAGCTGATCTTCTCCTCAGCTTTCGGTGCAGCGGATTTGATTGCTTTGCGGAGTTTTTCAAGTGATGATTTAACTTCCTTTGGTTGCAAAGAAAGATATTCATCCACTGTGTTTAGTATTTTTACCATTTTTGTTATATCTTATATTACGTTATAGGCATCTTCAAGATCTTTTACAATTATTCTTTTCATTTTCAGCATTGCATCCATAACTCGTTTTGATTTAGCCGGGTCTTTATCTTTCATCATTTCCATCAGAGCTCTAGGTACTATCTGCCATGAAAGTCCGTATTTATCCTTCAGCCAGCCGCATTGTGATTCTGCGCCGCCATCTGATGTAAGCTTACTCCATAAATAATCAACTTCTTCCTGGTCTTTGCAGTCAACAAACATTGAAATTGCCTCGTTGAATTTAAACATCGGGCCTCCGTTAATGGCCTGGAATTTCTGGCCTTCGATCTCAAATGAAGCAACCATGTACTTGCCATCGGGCATTTTATCAACACTGGTGACTTTTGAGTTTTTGAATATTGAAGTATAATATCTTAGTGCTTCTTCAAGATTCTCATCAAACCATAAAAATGGCGTTATTTTACTCATGTTCTTTCCTTTCAATTATGTTTTTTTAATTAGTTATTTCTTTAATTCATAATGAAGTACAGTAATTCCGCAATCAAATGCTGTTGATCTTATGAGTTCAAGGTTTTGTCTCTTTTGCAAACCACTGAATATCGTCATCCCATCTCCCAGAATAACCGGATTTATAAATAGATGGTATTCATCTATTAAACTCTCTTTTATGAGAGAATTTACGAATGTTGACCCGCCATATACAATTATATCTTTTCCTTTTCCACTCTTCAATTTGTTTACTTCTTCAGTCAAGTCTCCTTTTGCCAAAACGGTATTGGGCCAGGGTGATGAATCAAGTGTTTTAGTGAACACAACTTTAGGCAGATCTGTAAATATTTTGCCATACTCATGCTCAGGACTATCAGGATCTGAAGCGGCTTTTGCCCAGTGTTTAACAAAACCATCTGTCATTTTTCTCCCAAGCAGGATCGTATCAATTGAAGCAGTTAACTTGGCTGTGTACTCATCGAGTTTCTCATCCCACTTCCACGTCATCCAGTCAAGCTGACCGTCTTTTGTTGAGTTGTAACCATCCACAGATAACTGGACTTGTAACTTGAGCTTTCTCATTTTAGTTTTCTTTGTTTATTTTCAGAATTTATTTTTTTTACCAGCTCATTCATAATCCGTTCAAGCTCTTTTCTGTTTGACTTTATCTCTTTCATGTTTTTAAAATATGTCATTCTTCTATCTTTGTAATCTCCCAGCAGCAGCGGTGACTTGATCTTAACTATAGCCGGGTGATGAAAAACCATGTGAACAGTTTTATGGTTACGCGGATTAAAAGTGACCATATCCTCTGCGCAGTAATAGCTTGGCGCATTCCATTTTATCCGCTCTGAAATGTTGATGTTTGAGCCTTTGATTATTTTTCTGACTGCCTCAATTTCATTCTTTAGCGGATGTTTGAGTTTAGTCATATATTCTTCGACTATTTCCTTATCAGTACGTTTTTTCATTCAACTGTATGTCTTATTTCTTCTCAGCGTGCAGCATCCACTTTTTACCGAATTTATCAATCAGAACCCCAAATGTACCGCCCCAGAATTCTTCTTTTACCGGGTGTATGACTTTTCCACCGGAGGAGAGTTTATCAAAATAATTATTTATGTCACCCACCGGGCAATTCAGATTCATTGTTACACCGTTACCTTCGTTATATTTTCCTTCGGCTATCATGTCGGTTGCAAATAAAATGAGATTTCCGTTAATGAGTGATGCATGCATTACTTTATCCAAATTTTCCGCTGATGCTTTATCTTTGCCGGGAGTATCGGAAACTTTCATAACTGAAAGCTCACCTCCGAGTACATCACGGTAGAATGTCATCGCTTCTTTGGCGTTACCGTTGAATGTTAAATATACGTTTATTTGTGTATTCATTTTTTTATGAATTAAGTTTTAGAGTTTTACATTTCCTTTGGCTGCAGCATACTTACCCTGTTACCTTCAGTATCAATAAAGGCGCAGTAAAGTCCAACTCCCGGAATATCATCCGGCTCGCCGGCTTTATGGCTGCCGCCAAGAATTTGACCTCCTGCTTTTTCAACAGTTTTCATTGATTCCTTTATGTCGTCAACAGCAATTACAACTGACGGATATTTGTTGTCATCTGTTTTCGGGAATAAGCCCCCGTTAATTATGCCCGGGTTCTTCGGAAAGCCATTTTCCTCAGTCTCCGTTGTCTTCACTATGGTATAATTACCCATTTCGGGACCTAATTTCTGTGCATTCCAGCCGAATACGCTTGAATAGAATTCAATCATGCGGTCTATATTTTCGGAAGGCATTTCAAAATGTACTACCGGATTCATCTTTTGCATTTTCGTATGATTTTTTTTTAGAATTGAAATGTTTATTCTATTTGTTTTATGATTTTTGCTCTGCATGGCTTTCGTCCACCCACATAATTTCCCAGATATGGCCATCGGGGTCATTGAAACTCCTTCCGTACATGAATTCAAAATCTATCGGCTCTTTCGAAGCAGTAGCACCTGCCTCAAGCGCCTTATCAACCAGTACATTTACGCTATCTTTATCTGGAGCTGAAAGACAGTTAATTACTTCAGTAGTTTTTGAAGCGTCTGCAACAGGTTTTGTGGTATAGTCCTTGAAGTAATTATCTAAAAGGAGCATAATATAGATAGCTTCTGAAATGACAAAACAGGCTGCATTCTCGCCTGTGTACTGCAGATTTAGTGAATATCCAAGCTTTTTATAGAATTCTATTGACTTGTTAAGATCTTTTACCGGCAAGTTTACGAATATTTTTGTTTGCATGATATTGCTCTTTCAGAATATGTTTAGGAATTTGCGATTGTCAAAATTACCCTACAAACATACGTGATTTTGACACACTCTCAAAGTGTAAAAACGACAATGTAACGGGTTGATTGCGACAAAAATTACGATTAATTTTGTATATGAAAAATATCACAATTCTGGTTCCTGAAGACGCAGTTCTCTCAAGTATTGCAGATCCGCAGTATATGTTTACTGCTGCTAATAATCTTTTGGTGCAATCGGGAAGAGAAGCAATGTTTCGTGTGCAATTAGCCGGGTTGAAAAGAGAAGTTGTTCTGAATAACGGCTCATTTTCAATTCATACTGATCATCTCTTGGACGAGATCCCCAAAACCGATCTTATTATTATTCCGGCATTGAGCGGTGATATGAAAAATGCTGTTGAGATAAACAGGGATTTTATTCCGTGGATAGTTGACCAGTATAAAAATGGCTCAGAAGTTGCCAGCCTTTGTATCGGTGCTTTTCTGCTTGCCGCAACTGGTTTAATGAAAGGTAAACAATGCTCAACACACTGGCTTTATGCAAATGAATTTACCAATATGTACCCTGATGTTAAGCTTGCAGGCGATAAGATCGTCACCGATCAAAACGGATTATATTCAAGCGGGGGAGCCACATCATTATGGAACCTGCTGCTTTACCTGGTTGAAAAATATACCGGGAGGGAAACGGCAATACTTGCTTCGAAGTTCTTTCTTCTTGATATTGCACGCTCAAGCCAGTCGCCGTTCATAATGTTTCACGGTCAAAAGGACCATAACGATGAAGTAATTAAGAGTGCTCAGGAATATATTGAGCAGAATTATGACGATATGCTGACGGTTGACAGGCTTTCTGATCTTTTCGGGATTGGACGCAGAACTTTTGAGCGGAGATTCAAAAAAGCCACAAACAATACGGTTGTGGAATACACTCAGCGTGTAAAAATAGAAGCTGCTAAGAAAGAATTGGAATCCGGAAGGAAAAATGTTAATGAAGTGATGTTTGACGTTGGTTATACCGATACAAAAGCTTTCCGTGATGTGTTCAGGAAGATCACCGGAATGTCACCCATAGAATACAGGAATAAGTATAATAAAGATGCTGCGGCTTAATGAACCCGAATACTATTTTTTGAGAACAGATATTATCCACGGAGCGATAGTAGTCTCATTTATCCAATTGTATGGCTCAGTTGGATACCCAAGCGGTTTATATGTCTCAATCAGCTTTAGCCCGGCTGAGGCAAACAGTTCTTTGTAATCGTTATCAAACCAGATAATATCCTCAACCGGTCTTTTATCTTCTACGTCAGTCATAATTATTTTAACTTTATCCCCGCTTTTAGTTTTTTTATTTTCAGGGAAATTTTTTGTCGAAAACGAAAGCCACTCATTTACATATATTTCAGGCGTTGAATCAACCAGAACGATTATCCCCGTACCGCTTAACAATCTGCCCAGTTCTTTTAATAAACCGGTTCTCTTTTCATTACCGGGGATATTATCAAATGTAAATACTGCGGTTATTAGATCAAAACTGGAATCATCAAAAGTTCCTATACTGCTGCCCGTTACTTGAATGTATTTTCCTGCCGGATCGAATTCCTCAGCCTTTTTTATCATGTCCGCGGAAATGTCTGTACCTGATGCTTCGAAACCGAGATTTTTTAAAAACCTTGTTGAGCGCCCCGTTCCGCATCCGAAATCAAGCGCTTTCTTCCCCTTAGCATATTTTTCAAGTATTCCCGGAATATCCCTGTAAGCCAGGTAATATGTCCCCGGAAACTCCAGCCGCCCATATGATTCAGCTCGAAGGCTGTCTTCATATACATTAATGAAATCCATATTAGTAATTTTTTTGCGGTTTGATTGTTATCCCGTTGTATGAATAAAATGTTGTATCTAAAACAAAAAAAAGACACTTCAGGATTTAGATGCTGCTAGTGATATTCCAAAAAAGATAAAAACACTTCCACCTGTTCTGTTAACTGCTTTTGAGTACTTTCCTGACGAGAACAGCATCTTTGCCTTACTGGCAAGTACGGCGTATAGAGTATGAATTAATGCAAGTACAGCACAATATGTTAATACAAGTGTGAAAAACTGTATTTGATAGTTTTGTGTGTTATCAATAAATTGAGGAAAAACTGATAGAAAGAAAAAAATAGCCTTTGGGTTTAGCAGTTGAGTAGATAGTCCTTCAGCAAAACGGATTTTTTTGCCCTGTTTCCTTGGCGCAATTCTGCTCAAATCATCGGGTTTGCTTCTCCACATTTTGATTCCTAAATAGATCAGGTATGCTGCGCCTGCATATTTCAGAATCGAAAAGGCCAAAGCAGATGCAGCCAGTATCAGTCCTAATCCAGTTACTGAAATAATGGCAACAATAAGTGTACCAAGAGCAATGCCGGCTATTCCTCCAATTGATTCACAGACTCCGTATCGTAATGAATTAGTGAGTGTAAGAATAACTCCAGGACCGGGGCTCAATACAACCAATACTGACATTAATACGAAAAGTAAATATTGTTCCATTTTGTTTATTTGTTAATTAGTTTTTTGATTACGTTCATATAAGATACAAGTTTTCTGAGTTCGGCGGGATTCAGATCCTTAATAAGCTCAAATATCTGACGGTCCTGGGTTTGACTTAAGCGGGAATACAATCTTTTTCCTTTTGGAGAAAGATAGAGATATATATTACGGGCATCTTTTCTGCACCGTTTTTTGATGATGATCTTTTTGAATTCAAATTCTTTCAGAATACGGCTAAGGTAGCCCCTATCAATATTTAAATTCGAAAGAATTGTCTTTGAAGTGCAGAGTCTATTGTTTAAGATCTCAAACAGTATCCTCGCTTCCGGAAGTGAAAACTGGGAGTTCAGAAAATGTTTATCAAGAAGTCCGATAATACTTGTGTAATACCTGTTGAATGACCTTATCTCAGCAATGGCTTTATCTGTACTTTGTTTTGAGGAGTTTCGCACTGTACTTTTCAATTTCCGCTTTGTCTTAGTTCAAGTAACATGAAGACATTACAGCCCGTGTGACCGGTATTCCCAAGCGGAGTGCTTATCTCACGGAAGCCCAGTTTTTTGTAGAGCGCGATGGCTGCTTTCATAGGTTTAAGACTTTCAAGGTAGATCTTATCATATTCAAATTCCATAGCTTTTTCTATGCACATCTCAAGCAGTTTTTTACCAACGCCCAGGCCTCTTGCCTCAGGAATCAAAAACATTCTTTGCAGCTCACAGATATTCTCTTCCGTTCCGTCAAGCTGTTTGATACCGCATCCGCCGAATATTGTTCCGGAAGATGCCGCAATGAAGTAAACAGACCGAGCATCATTATAATGTCCGTACATATTTCTAATGCAGGGATCGCCAAGAATTGTCGTCTTCGGATCTGAACCGAACTCAACGCTCACTGTTCTGATGATCGTTTCTATTACCTGATTGTCTGAGGGCTCAATTTCTCTTACGGAGAGGTTCTGAGTTATATCCATTGTTCAATAATAATAAAATTAATTGACTTTGTCAACTAATTTACTATCCGCCATTTTAACTTACCTATGGCCCACATAAAGAAAGGAACGCTTTTCAACGTTCCTTCAGGAGTACTTTCTCTTTTAGCCTTCTTTTTTTTACTTTACTTAAAGCTGTTAAGCGCTTTCATATAATTTGCTCTTTCAAATGCGCCTGGATTTGCAACTGAACGGTGGCTCATGCTGCCGCGCATCATCTTTAAAGATTCATATTCATGCTCAACCATCCATCTTTCCATATCTGCAAGAACTGTTTTAATGTGATCAATGCCATATTTGTGCAAAGCCGCAAACATTTGCGTTACGCTTGCCCCTGTCATCGTAAGTTTTATTACATCTTCGGCTGTATTAACACCGCTTGTTGCAGCAAGTGACGCATTAAGCTTGCCGTATAATATGGCGATCCACCTTAATGGCAGGCGCATTGACTGGCTATTGCTCAATAGTACATTCGGTACAACTTCAAGGTTCTCCAGATCAATATCCGGCTGGTAAAACCTGTTAAAAAGCACAAGGCCATCAACCCCTTCGTTATCAAGACGCTTTGCAAAATTTGCAAGCGCGCTTATGTATGGACTCAATTTCATTGCCACCGGAATACTAACATTTGCTTTAACGGAACGAAGCGTTTCAACGTAAATATTCTCGATATCAACCGAGCTAGTATTTACATCAGTTGCCAGCATGTAAACATTCAGTTCAAGTGCATCTGCTCCGGCTTCCTCTATCAATTTAGCATATTTTGTCCATCCGCCGTCTGTACATCCGTTAAGACTGCCAATTACCGGTATGTTGACGCTTTTTTTGATATTATGAAGATGATCCAGGTATTCTTCCGGCCCAAGGATATAATCCTGCTCAGGGAAGTAAGTTAGCGCCTCCGGATTTGTATCTTCGTGATATGAAGTATGATGATACAG
>JAUQWT010000378.1 GCA_030835005.1 Ignavibacteria bacterium
ATACATATCCGGCCAGCGGAACTGCTTACCAGGGAGCATGGAATGTTTATCCATATTACACCTCAGGTAAGTTCATTGTTTCAGATATTGAAACAGGATTATATGTATTTAGATTCGGTGACCCAATTGGAATTTCTCAAAATGGTACTGAGATTCCGGATGAATACAGCTTAGGGCAGAATTACCCGAATCCATTTAATCCTTCTACAAAGATAAACTTCTCACTTCCCCGCGCGGGAGAGACAAGCATTAATGTTTATGATGCATCAGGGAGGCTCGTAGAGAATATTTCCTCAGGTTACCGATTGGCCGGGAATTACACGGTTGATTTCAGCGCATCGGGTCTTTCAAGCGGCGTATATTTTTACAGCTTAAGCGCAGAAGGATTCAATGAGACGAAGAAGATGGTGTTAATTAAGTAAGAAGGAAAAGTAAGAAGGCAGAAAACAAAAGATAAAAACACAAAAAAGGGGCTAACGCCCCTTTTTTGTGATAATCAAACAGATATCATTTTATTAAAATCATTTTTTTTGTTGAAGCAAAGTGTTCTGTCTTCAAAGTATAGAAATAAACACCGCTTGAAAGCTTTGCGCCATCGAATTGGTATTCATAACTTCCGGCTGCGAGATTCTTGTTTACAATCTCAGCTACTTCCCTGCCCGTTATATCAAAAACATTAAGCCGCACATAATCGGCTTTGGGAGTGCTGAATTCTATCTTAGTTGAGGGATTGAACGGATTGGGATAGTTCTGCTTCAGGGAATACTTTTCCGCAATTTGGCCGTTTGAACTGATTCCGATCGGCAGATCGGAGAGGCTAATCTGGTAAATAGATCTTCCATGAGTTCCGGCAGCAAGTATCTGTGAAGTCGGGTGGTAATTGATATCAAACACAGGCGCGTTGGGGAGGCCTGAACCAAGGATATTCCAGCTTGTACCGAGATTTGTTGTATAATAAACTCCTGCATCACACCCTAGGAAAAGAACTGAATCACGCATATAGTCAACAATTATAGAGTTAGCCGGCACGTTAAGCAGATTTCCCGAGATGTTTATCCAGGTTGCGCCATAATTAGTTGTTCTGAACACACGGGTATTATTTTCATCAACATTAAATCCGCTTAAAGTAACATAAGCTTTTGCGGGATCTCTTCTATCGCAGATAATATCTGTTACATATCTTTGCGGCAGGATACCGGTAACATCAGTCCAGTTAGTTCCTGAGTTAGTTGTAACCGATACTTTCGCATCATCTGTTCCGACATATATTACCCTCTGATTTGAAGGAAGGACTCCCGAGGTAATACATGTAATTGTTCCAAGTCTGCCGTTAGGTCCGCGCGTAAGATCTGCACTTATAGCAGCCCATGACGTTCCTCGGTTAGTTGACCTGAAAAGCATGTGACTGCCCACATAAAGAATAGCCGGATCAGCATTATCCAATATATACGGAGTTGACCAGTTAAATCTGCCGCTAAGTCCATTAGTGATATCTGTGAAGTTCTGTCCGTTATTCATGCTTCTGCCCAGTCCCCCGTTTTGAGATGTGCAGTAGATAATATTTGAGTTTGTATAATCAATATGTGCTGTAAATCCATCGCCGCCGTAAATCACTTCCCAGTTATCAATAGCACCTGTAAATGTGATCTTAGAGCCATTATCCTGCGAGCCGCCTATCTTTCTCTGCGGCTGGAGGAAATCGATATTTGACGCGTAGAATTGTGTAATAGGCAGATCATAGCTTTTAGTCCATGGAGCGCCGCCTGTTGTTGTTTTAAAAATGCCGCCATCGTTGCCAACAATAATGTTAGTTGGACTTGCCTGGTTGATCCACAGGACATGCTGGTCAGGATGCTGCTGGTCAAATGAACCGGAGTAAGAATTCGTTAAGTTAACCCAGTTTGTTCCGTTTGTTGTTCTGAATATATCTATGCTGCCGATATAAACAGTGTTTGGATTAGTCGGGTCAACTTCTATGAGACCAAAATACCAGTCAAACCCGGATGATTGCACTCCTGACATGGGCATCGATGTCCAGTTCAAACCTTTGTTTGTTGATTTATAAATACCGCTGATATTATTGCCTGTGGTTGTCCGGTAAATTGCATAAACGTAATTGGGGTTAGATCTGGCAACAGCAATGCTAATTCTGCCCATTGTTGAGGCGGGAGCTGGCAAGCCGTTTGCCGCACCAAGCAGTACCCAGTTTGCTCCTGCATTTGAAGAGCGGTACATGCCGCTTGAAATACCGCCTGTTTTTGAGATCGATGGCGGAGTTCGGATCCTTTCCCACATTGCAGCATAAACAATGTTCTGGTCGTCGGGAGAGACCTTTACATCAACGCCTGAGGTTGAGTCAGATACAAATAAAACTCTTTGCCAGTTAGCGCCTGCATTGGTAGATTTATAGATCCCTTTGTTCTGCCCGAATGAGCGGAAAGCCATTGCAGAGGCATATATTAAATTACTGTTGAGCGGGTGAATATCAAGAGAAGGAATATGCAGAATATCCGTCATTCCGCTGAGATTCCAGGTCTCACCCATATCGGTTGATTTAAGCATTCCGAAACCCGGATAGACATCAATTGCGCTGTTGCCTTCGCCTGTTCCGCAATAAACAATATTGGGATTTGCAGGATCCATCATCATTGAGCCGATTGATAAGCTTGGCCTGTTATCAGTTTTTGGCGTCCAGTTTAAACCGCCATTGGTAGATTTAAATATACCGCCAGCTGCAGCGCCAATGAGAATAATATTCGGGTTGGAGGGGTTAACAGCAATGGCCGTTATTCTGCCGCCTATATTTGTGGGGCCGCAAGGCGTCCACGGGAGAAGTGATGAAGGGTTATCCATATTCATCATTATACTCTTTTCTTCCATTGCGCTGAAGAATTTTTCGTACGGAATATCATTACCCGGAAATGAGCGCTGGATCATGAACCAATCGCCCGGAGCATTTTTTTTGTACTTTAATGTACCTTTTTCAGAAATTGGTGCATCTGTCAGAAAAGAAAATGCAATTATTGCTATTATTGCAAGAAGAGGGACTGCAGAAAAGATCTTTTTCATATGATATTTGAATTTATAAAATATTTGCTCTGATAATACTCAATTTAGCTATAATAATAAGAACCTTAAACTCAATAAAAAGTCGCAATTTTTAGGATAAAATCTGCCTCGATTTTTACGAAATCAGGGAATCCCTCATAATCTCTGAGTACACCATTTTGAAAGCAGTGCATACTGGAATTACCTGAATGACACAAAAAAGCCTGTTTGCGGTTAACAAACAGGCTTTCTGATAAATATAAAAACAGTCTATTTTCTTCTGCGAATTCTTATTGACATAACTGCCATTGCTGCAAGCGCCATTAACGGAAATTCCATACCGAACAAACCGCATTTTTTGCCTTCGTTCTTAACAGTTGCCGTCATTTCGATATCTTCTTTCAGATCTGCAAGTGTCTTTCCCCATTTAACCTTTTGTCCGTCTTTTGTACCGTTAGTCCTGATAACTTCTGCGGGGAAATCAAACTCATAATCAAGCTTAGTATCGGATGCGCCCATGTTCTTGGCATTAGATGTATCCTTTGCAAGCGTATAGCTGAAATCCATTCCATCTTTGCCTTCCTTCCATGATGCTTTAACCTTATCGAATCCTTTTGCAGAATTGATATCATTAATATTCTTGAATTTCAGGTCAACTGTTACATGCTTGGTAGAGTCGGCAAGTTTTTCTTCAACTTTGACATCTGATACTTCACAGTTGGAAGAAGTATAGTTGGTTTTTGCTTTTGCTTCATCAAAGCTGAAGCTGCCCACTTCAGTGCTTGATTTAACATTCGACATTTTAGTCCAGTAATGCACTTTCATTGACCCGGAGCCATCCTGCTTCAATGTGGTTTTCTGCTCAACATTTACACAGCCTGCAAGGTAAAAAGCAAAAACAATAAGTATAGATGAGAACAAAAAAAGCTTTTTTGAAAGTACGAATTTGATGCTGAATCTTTCAGTGTTTAACATGTCTTCTCCTTTAAAGAAACTGTTATTTGAAATTGGTGAATCACTATGCGAATTTAATCTATTATGTATTCTAAAAAAATGAAATTATGAAACACTTAACTTATTTCTCTGAAAATATGCTCAAAAACTATAAGTCAATTCTGTAATTTCATGTCTCAAGCACTGATAACTTAGTCTTAACAAGCAGTTTTGCTTTGCCCCAATCTACATTCTTAATATCAGTAACTGTGCTGCTTAGCTCTGAAAGTATAGATTCCTGTATCTTGCCCCTGTTCAAAGCTACACTGTAAGGTATCCTGAGAAAAGTGACCATAGTATATTTCGGTACGAAAACATCAGGGAATATCTTATACAATTCTTTTTCGATCTTTTTTTTGAGCAGGAATCTAGGATCAGCGACCAGATCCCGCATTTCAATGAAATTCTCCTGGGCAAG
>JAUQWT010000379.1 GCA_030835005.1 Ignavibacteria bacterium
GCTACCGGCCGGAATATAAATATGATACACCGCTTGAATTTTTGCAGAACAATCCCAATTATAAATTATTGAATCAGTTCATGTCTTCAGACAAGAGATTTGGAGCATTTATTTTTGAAAAACTTTGATACCGGAATATTATGAAACCAACAACAGAGACATTTGAAGAGTGGAATGAAGAACATGCCATTAAGCATGACCTGGACAAGTTTTACAACCATCCAAATCCGATCTTTCGTTATATAGAGAACAAAAGGATCAAAAGACTAATTGAACTTGCTGAGATAAAACCCACAGATAAAGTATTGGAGGTTGGCTGCGGCGCCGGGCATATTCTTGAAAGAATTCCCGAAGGTAAGTTGTACGGTATAGATATTTCTGAAATACAGATAAAGAGGGCAAAAGAAAGACTTGGCGACAAAGTTGAACTTAAAAAATCACCCGGCGAAGGCATACCATACGAAGATAAGTTTTTTGATAAGATCTTATGCTCAGAGGTCATAGAGCATGTACTTGAACCTATTCCGCTGCTGAATGAAATGAAACGGGTACTAAAAGACGATGGATTACTTTCACTTTCAATTCCGAACGAAAACCTGATTAATTCCACTAAGAAGCTTTTAAAGAATCTGGGATTGACAAGACTCATAGCGCCAAAGAAAAGCGGATGGGATCTTGCTTCAAAAAACAATCTTGATGAATGGCATCTAACCGAATATAACCTTGAACTGATAGAAAAACATGTATCAGGGATCTGGAAAATTGCAAATATTGCCAAGATTCCTAATGTACTTGTGCCATTCAGGTATGTGTTGAAACTTAAGAAAGCCTGAAGTTGAAAGAAAACTGTATAATATACGGGGGGGCTGGTTTCATTGGCTCTCATATTGCAGAAGATCTTTTATTGAAAGATATGAAGGTGACGATTTTTGATAAACTGAATGCATCAAAGAAAAACATCGCACATATCCTTGATAAGATTGACTTTATTGAAGGAGATTTCAACAATGAAGTTGATATAAACAGATCTTTAAAAAACATGGATCATGTTATTCACCTTGTAAGCTCAACTCTTCCTGCAAGCTCAAATTTAAATCCGTATTATGATGTTGAAAGCAACCTAATCTCGTCTCTTCATTTGTTTGATGGATGCGTAAACAGCAATATTAAAAAAGTAGTTTTCATATCATCCGGAGGAACTGTGTACGGCAACCCGATCAAACTGCCAATTAAAGAAGATCATCCGACAAATCCACTAAACTCATATGGTATCACAAAGCTTTCAATTGAAAAATATTTGAGCCTCTACGGAAATCTAAAAGGCCTGAAATACAAGATCCTTCGGTTTGCAAACCCATACGGAGAAAGACAGAACCCGCTGCTGAATCAGGGCCTGATCGCACATTTACTGTATAAGATAAAACACAAACAGACAATCGAAATTTGGGGTGATGGAAAAGCAGTTAGAGATTACTTTTACATAAAGGATGGAGCTAAAGCAATTTACAGGGCATTCCTTGATAACTCAGGAAATAACATTTATAATATCAGCAGCGGAACCGGCTATTCAATAAACCAGATACTTGATAAGTTCAGAAGAGTCTTAAAGCTTAAATTCAGAGTGAAATATCTACCCTCCCGGAAGTTTGATGTAAAAGCTAATATTCTAGATAACCGCCTGGCGGCAAAGCATTTGAATTGGAGACCGGAAACATCCTTTAACGAAGGCCTTAAAAATACGTGGAGATATATCATTGATAACCAATAGTGATATAACACTTTCGGTTTTTTTCCCGGCATATTATGATGAAAAGAACATCAATAAAGTTGTTGATAAGGCCGTCGAAGTACTGGAAGACCTGAAGCTTAAAGATTATGAAGTCACAATAATAGAGGATGGAAGTCCGGATAATACTGGTGAAGTAGCTGACCAACTTGCTGCAAAATATCCGAAAGTGAAAGTAATTCATCACGAAAAGAATAAAGGATACGGTGCAACTTTATGGGAAGGATTCACAACAGCGAGATTTGAATATGTTTTTTATACTGATGGAGATAACCAGTTCGATCTGGAAGAGTTGAAGAAATTTGTTGCTCTGATCCCATATAGCGATATGATAGTTGGTTACAGGAAGAAGAAACAATATTCAACTTACAGGAAGCTGACAAGCTTTGTGTATAATTTTGTACTGAAGTTGATATTCAATACTGATTATATTGATATAGATTGCGCATTCAAGATCATAAAGACTGATCTGTTCAAAAGGATCAAAGTTAATACCAAAGATGCATTTATAGACGCAGAGATAATGATCAGGGCAAGTTTGCTTGGATATACATTTACGGAAGTTGGAGTAAAGCACCTGCCAAGAGTAGATGGAGTATCTACCGCGGCCAGACCATCTATAATATTCAGGACTATCAGGGAAATTATTGCTTTCAAAAAGGAAATAAAGAAAGAACTTCTTGAACGAAGAGCAAAATAGGAAAGAATCTGCTGACCTAAAGGATATTATTATTATTTTTTCTGTAATAATAGTAATTCTTGTTGCGTTTTCATTGCTTGATATTTTTGTCTGGATGAGAGGAATTGCAGCCGAAGTAGGAGGATTCAGGATTGTTGAACTCCTCTTTGTTCTTGCATTATTTGGATTAGCATCAGCTGTTTTTTCAAGACGGAGAGCGAAAGAGTCACAAGTGCAGATAAGTGCGATCGCAAAGGAAATGGAAGAGCTGCAGGATAATGTTAACCGGCTCAGAAGCACTGTTGACCTTTCCCCGGATGCGATAACAGTCCACAGAGACGGCAAACTTATGTTCGTAAATAAGGCTGGGCTTGCTTTGTATGGTGCAGAAACTGAAGACCAGCTT
>JAUQWT010000380.1 GCA_030835005.1 Ignavibacteria bacterium
TCTAATACCGATAATGATGTCCTGAAAATTACTGTTGTTGAGCGGTATGGCAATTCAAAACCTGCTATCGGATTCATCCGCAATTTCGGATTCAAGAAAGGGGCAATTGCTTCCTGCGTTGCGCATGATTCACACAACATAATAGCTGTTGGTGCAAGTGATGAAGATATCTGTAATGCTGTTAATGGAATAATAGACTATAAAGGCGGAATATGTGTTGCCGTTGATGGAAATGTTGAAGTCCTGCCACTGCCTGTTGCAGGAATTATGACAAATGAAGACGGCTATGTAGTTGCTGAGAAATATACAAAGCTTGATGCTATGGCGAAATCACTGGGTACAACTCTACACGCGCCGTTCATGACGCTTTCATTCATGGCATTGCTTGTAATTCCGCAGTTAAAGCTGAGTGATAAAGGCCTATTTGATGGCTCAAAATTTGAGTTTGTGAATCTGTTTATTGAATGATGAGTATCAGTAGAACAGGCATTCCTGCCTGTTCTTCATTGAATTGTTACATAGACTACAAAAGTCTTACAAATGAAAACGACCTCACCCCTAACCCCTCTCCTTCTAGGAGAGGGGCCGGGGGTGAGGGCAAAAAAACTTCAATTTGACATCTTTCACTCTAAATAACACTCAATACTCAATAAGACTTTTCGACGAGTCCAGAGATTCCGTCGAAGAATTGACCGGCTTGCTGCACAAAGCATATAAACGCCTTGCTGATATGGGTTTGAACTTTGTTGCAACTTATCAGGATGTTGAGTACACACGGTATTACCTGAAAAAAGGGGAGTGTTATATTCTTTTGCAGGGAGATAATCTGATCGGTACAGTGTTTTATTACACAACAATGTGGGAAGACGCCCCGGATATTTATAAGCGGGATGATACAGTTTTGTTTGGTAAGTTTGCAGTTGATCCGGTACTTCAGCGTAACGGATTCGGGAGCAGGTTAATGGATTTCATTGAATCACTTGCCTCATCAAAAGGCAAGAAACAAATCGTACTTGATACATCCGAAAAAGCATATCACTTAATTGATTATTACACAAAACGCGGCTATGAGTATATTCATCACTGGCAGTGGCCTGTCGTGAATTACCGCAGTGTTATCATGGCAAAGAAATTATCATAACCTATATATTATCAAATGTTCATACCAAAACACTTCAAAGTCTCAGATAAAGAAAAACTTGTTGCATTCATGAGGGAGTTTAACTTCGCAGCAATAGTGAATTCCACCAAGAAAAGATATTGGGCAACACATATACCATTTTTGATTGCTACAGAGGGCGACAATATCATACTTAAGGCCCATATGGCAAAAGCTAATCCGCAATGGAGCAGCTTTGGAAGTGATGAAGTTCTTGTAATTTTTCAGGAGCCTCATGCATATATTTCGCCATCGCTTTACGATAATTCTCTAAGTGTACCAACATGGAATTATATCGCTGTTCATGCATACGGAGTCCCGGAAGTAATGCCGGCTGATGAAGATAAGATCGCTCTGCTTGAAGAGTCTTTTGAAGTTTTTGAACCGGCATATAAAGTACGCTGGGTCAGTTTGCCTGATAACTATAGAAATGAATTGCTCAGCGGGATTGTCGCATTCAGGATAAAAGTCACTAATCTTGAAGGAAAATTCAAACTAAGCCAAAACAGAAGTGAAAACGAAAGAGCTAAAATCATTCAAAATCTCGCCAGTACAGATGATAAAATAAAAACTGATATTGCCAGGCATATGGAGTCAACAAAGTGAACTAATTCTTTAACTTATTGTGTTAACAATAGCTTAATTTATTTTGTAGATAACGTTTTTAAGGTATTTCTACATAACAATAAATCCTTTATTTTAAGAAAATCAAAAGGGGAAAACTGTATTTGAATACAGCTAATTTTGCGGAGTTTATATATATGTCTAAACAAAACGGGCCGAAAACAGTACTTGCTTCAAAGAACACATCGATAATTTCGGTTGCAGAATCACTCCTGCACGATGCCGGAATTGACTACACGATTTACCAGAACGGTTATACGGAGATCCAGGTTAAAGGGGATGAGAACATTTTTAAGGCACGCAAAATACTCATTGATCTTGAAGAACTTGATTTCCATGATGAAAAATAACGGAGTTATTATTTAGATTTTGTATTAAGAAATAAGTATTTAATTTTGAGCGGGGTTTTAACCCCGCTTTTTTTATTCCATAAATTTAACTTTTTTAGATGAAAAAAATTCTCATTTTAGGGGGAACAGGATTTGTCGGCAGGATACTGACCGAAAACCTGATTGCCTCCGGAGAAAAGCCCGTGCTGTTCAACCGCGGTAAACGAAATCCCGGCATTTTTCCTGAGCTCAGGAAAATTACCGGAGACAGGAATACCGGTGATGTAAAACAGGTCGCAGGGGAGTCGTGGGATACCGTGATCGATTTCAGCTGCATGCACCCTGATAATCTTGATGATTTAACAGATATGCTCAAAGACAAAGCGGGCAGATTCATTTTCATCTCTACACTAAGTGTATTTCCCATGTCAGATCCGAAGATGTGGAGCGTGCCTATCGGCGAAGATACGCCCACACTTACCTGCACACCAGAGCAGCGCAAAGACCCAAATGTTATGCCGGCATACGGCGAGAAAAAAGCTGAGTGCGAGCGTATTTTGCTTGGCAAACAATGGCTTGATTCTGTTATCTTCAGGCCCGGCCTTATATATGGCAGGTTTGATCCTACAGACAGATTCTATTACTGGCTTTACCGAGCGAAAGTATGCGAGAGGGTGCTCATTCCCGATAATGGTAAAGAGAGATTTACTGCTACTTACAGCGAGGATTTTGCTAAATTAATTGAATCCGCGATTTATGCCGGAATTCATAACAAAGTGTACAATGCTTCAACGCATGATCCAGTTTCACTTATTGATAATCTTTCAATGGCAAGCAGGCTTCTTGGTAAAACTCCGGAAGTGATCAGTGCAGATTCTTCATTCTTTGAAAAGAACAATATCCAGCCTTGGAATGACATTCCTCTTTGGACCGGTGATATGGATCTTTGCATGGATAATTCCAAAGCACTAAGAGATTTCCCGGTGAAGTTTCATTCATTCGAAGAAAGCTTAAAAGGCTGTATCAACTACTATTCCTCTTTAGACTGGAAAGCCCCCGTCACAGGCATTTCCGTTGAAAAAGAGATAGAATACATAAACATGATCAGCAGTCAGGCAGCCTGAACCAATTAACAGCCGCGCCCTCAGGCTGTTATTATTAAGCCCCTTTTCAAAAACTTCCGAATAAATAGTATATAAGCCTTGACTTTTCGCAAAATATAATTTAACTTTGTATTGCAAAGTACTTTCTAACAGAAATCAAAAAATTGAGTATGGGTAGTAACCAGGATCATCTAAAGGATCTAACAGAGATCCGCTCCATGATGGAGAGGTCTTCAAGCTTCATTTCGCTAAGCGGACTCTCAGGAGTAAGTGCGGGAATAGTTGGCATTATTGCAGCTTTTTTACTGCACAGCAGGCTTAATCCTTTTCTCGGCTTCCGGACAACAACTTTTCTAACAGCTGAGAAACGAACTGAACTCATCATTTTCGGGGCAACTGTATCTCTTGCAGTGCTTGTGATAACTTTTGCACTGGCGATATTTTTCACAGCACGCAAAGCGAAGAAAAAAGGGCTTCCCGTATGGGATAGTTCATCTAAAAGACTTGTTATAAATCTTTTCATTCCACTCTTAACAGGGGGAATATTCTGCCTGCTGCTGCTATATCATTATTTCGATTGGCTGGTACTTCCTTCAATGATCATTTTCTACGGACTGGCGCTTGTTAATGCAGCTAAATTCACACTCAGCGAAATGAAATGGCTTGGAATTACTGAAATTGCCCTTGGACTCCTTGCAATGCTCTTCCTTTCACAGGCAATAATTTTCTGGGGCATCGGCTTTGGTCTTATGAATATAATTTACGGGCTTGTAATGTACTTCAAATACGAAAAGCAGTAAGGTGAAGTGAAAGGGATACTTGAAAATATTAATAAGCTTTTTGAAAGCAAAGTCCGGCTTGGAATAATGTCAATTCTTTTAGTAAACGAGAAAGCCGATTTTAATTCGCTTAAACAGCATCTTGATGTTACCGATGGTAATCTGGCAAGCCACATCTCTGCTTTGGAAAAAGCGAAATACATTAAAGTGCATAAATCGTTCATTGGCAAAAAGCCGAACACGGTATACTCCGCCACGGCACAGGGAAGGAGGGCTTTTAACGAACATTTAGACGCATTGGAACAATTGATAAACCGCTCTGTATAATCACTATCCGTCAGACCTGCGGCTTATTACAAATTAAAGGATCACTAAATGAACTCGAGAATCAAAACTTACCTGCTTGTTATCGCTCTGCTGGCTGCTTACAACTTTTTCTTCTGGGGCGAAAAACTGGGATTAAACCTGATGATATTCCTCTCAGCATCTGCCATTGCAGTCATTTTGCTAAATAGCGATAACCTGAAAAGCAAGAATGTTCTTCTATCTCTGCTTGCTGCCATGTATGCTACTGCAATGGTATTAGTGAACAATTCGGGTTACAGCAAGTTTACAGCAATAACTTTGTTTATGGTGTTTACAGGATTTGCTCATCAAAAAAAACTTCGCACCGGTTTTAACGCAATGTTTACTGCGGTTTCTTCATTTGTTATCTTCCCGTACCACATTTACGCTGAGCTAAAGCATTCTTCAGGAAAATATAAACCTGTCAGAGGGATTTTGAGAATTGCAGGGCTTGTGATCATTCCGTTGATATTTTTTGTGATCTTCTACTCTATATATGCATATTCTAATCCAGTATTTAATTCATACTCCGTAAGCTTTTGGGATTCCATCGGGAAATTTCTATATGATATCTTTAAAGATTACCCGGTATTAAGATTCTTCTATATCCTGCTTGGGCTTATACTCATAATGGGAGCGCTCTTTAACCGCAGTATCAGTGCGTTTGCTGATATCGATAGTTCCTTTATGGATACACTTCTGAGAGATAAGACCTTTAAGGTCCACTCGCGTACAAAACCAATTCCTAAGCGCAGGGTAATGTATGAGCTTTTTTCATACCGCTTTAAATTCAACACACTTAAGCTCGAAAACAGAATGGGCCTCGTGCTCATCTTCATGATGAACTCTCTGCTTTTATTGCTTAACATTATTGATATTAAATTTACATGGCTTGGCTTCGATGCGAAGAGTGTTGATAACCTCGCTTACTATGTACATAATGGCACTTACCTGCTCATATTCAGCATATTGCTATCTATGGCAATTCTGCTATTCTATTTTCGCGGCAACCAGAACTTTTTCCCCCGTAATAAACTGCTTAAATACGGAGCATACTTCTGGATACTTCAGAATGCAGTTATGGCAGTATCAGTTGCGCTCAGGAACATGTATTACATTGAATACTACTATGCGCTATCCTATAAACGAATTGGAGTGATGGTATTCCTGCTGCTTACTTTCAT
Source organism: Ignavibacteria bacterium (assembly GCA_030835005.1). Classification (GTDB taxonomy): domain Bacteria; phylum Bacteroidota; class Ignavibacteria; order Tepidaquicellales; family OLB5; genus OLB5. The sequence goes on from JAUQWT010000380.1 coordinate 5,524, forward strand.
TGGTCTTGTTACAATGATGATTAAAATATTGAACAAGAAGACAACATTCTGGCTGCTGAAAGTTAACTCTTCCGCGCTGGTTGTTGTGTTGTTATTGATGTCATCATTTAGCTGGGATAAAAGTATTGCAGAGTTTAACCTTTCCAATCCCGATAGAAGTGCAATTGATATTGAGTATCTTCTCAGGCTTTCCGAAGATGCATATCCAGTACTTGACAAACACAGGGATGTACTAAATAAAGATTACTATAAGTATGGATTCATGTGGAGCGACCAGGTTTACGGCATGACAGAATTTAAAGCTAAGGTTAAACGCTTCATGGAAGAACAAGAACGGTATTCATGGCTTTCATGGAATCTGCCGGACGATGCGACTTATGCATATTTCCTTAATAGTGATCTTGATTACAACAACGAAGAAAGCATGATGAAAATTGAGATCAGAAAGTATGACAAGGAACCAAAAATAGAACATTAACAATGAATCGGGATCTTCAAAAGTACTTTGATCTATATGCTGTTTCAGGATTCGTTCTGCTTATGCCCTCTACGATAATTGTTTTTTCCTTTACACTGCGTATCTTTGGGCTCCCTTTTTTGTTTGAAATAGCCAAAGATTTTGATCGGTCTTTGCACTTATTAAGCTTTGATTATGTCTGTTGTCTCGCTGCAATAATAATTGGATTCATTGGTATAATTCTTGTAAATACAGGCAGAAAGAATTATTGCAGTCAAAACTTTGTTCAAGCAAAAAGTTTCTTTAATCTCGCGATAATGTCCTTTAGTCTTATGCATTCAATGTTCATCTTCCTTTATCTTGAGCTTGATAAATTCGGTAATATTCCGGTCGGGAGAGATTAAAATAATCAATCACTTTGGCCAGGTTCCTGAAGTACATATCCCAGGGTTTGATTTATTGTTTTGTTATTTGAGTTCTTTTATTTAATTTTGCCAAAATAGTAATTTCGTATTATATGGAAACCACAAAAATTCAAAACATTTGCATGGGAAGCGTTTATGCCGAAGACTACGATGATTCATATAAGTTCTACCATGATATACTTGGGCTTGACGAAGTAAGCCCGATGGGTGATAAGGCATGTTATTTTGATCTAGGTAATGATCAGGGCCTGTATCTTGAAGGCGGCCACGAGCTTGTTGGCGCAGATGAGAAGTCTGCAAAGGCAACTTTTACTTTCAAGATAGAGTCAGCTTCTGCAATGTTTGAGAAGCTGAAGAAAAGAGGTGTGAGAACTATTCATAAAGAACCCATGAAAATGAATGAAAACATGTACTGGTTCCAGTGCTGGGACCCCAGTGATAATATCGTTGAATTTCTGGGCGGTAAGTAATAAATCCTGAATGAAGCAAAGAACCAAACTAATTTTCTTTATTCCCCTCTAGAGAGGGGTGGACGCCGAAAGCGGACGGGGCGTGTTGTCTTCCTTTTGGAAAAAACTAAAGAAAAATATGTGTTTATTTGCGAGGAGCAATGCAGAGTTTACCCAGAACGAAGTGAAGAGACCCAATCTCAAGCTGTCAGTCCTTGAGTAAATTTAAGTCTCTCAAAGCCTGGCTAAAAACCAAGTATGGATCTTTCGCGGAGTTTATCCCGCACTTGATGCGGGGCTCAGGATGACAACAACTCCTTACAATTTCGAATCAATAAAATACGGAAGCATCTTCCTCCATGAAGGCCAGTCATGAGGTATATCATATCCCCACAGGTCAAGCTCATGGTCAATTCCTTTTGCATTTAAAATATTCGAGAGGTTCGTGGAAGCTTCGGGATTCTCGTAACTTCCCTGCCCGGATGTAATATAAATGTGCTTACGGCTTTTGATCTTATTGATCAGATTTTCATCGCTCAGGTTTGATATATAATCAACAGGTGAGTTAAAATAAACGTTGTCATCATAATATCCCTTTGAATAATCTTTCAGATCATATGAACCGCTCATCGCTATAGTACCGGCAAACAGATCCGGGCGGCGGAAAAAATTATTTGCAGCATGAAGCGCTCCAAATGAAGCTCCGGTAGTAATTATCTCTATACCCTCTCCGCATACCTGCTTAATAAACGGAACAACTTCATTAATCACGTAATCGTTGAACTGCTTATGGCGCTCGGATTTATATTCGGGATGATTCTCATCATTCAGCCAGCTTTCACTATTGATGCTGTTTATCGAAAATGCCCTTATCTTGCCGTTGTTAATGTATGGAGTTATCGATTCGATCAAATGAAATCTCTCATATTCAAGATAGTCCGCTGCCGCAGTAGGGAACATCAAAAGTGCGTACTGATTCCCCGTGCCGTAAACCACTATTTCCATATCCTTGTTAAGGCTAGGACTCCACCACTTGTGTATTTCTCTGTGCATTCTTATGTATGATTAAGTTTCAGGTATGTGATTCCACGAAAATAAGGAAATCAGTTTTGTTTTGAAAGCCCTTTTAAACCATAAAATTGTATAGGATAATCGAACTCTTATTTTTATAATTAAACTTATAACAAATCCAAAACCTGATAAATTCTACGAAAAACGGCCTTATTTGCGGGGCCATTAATAATATTTGATTTATGGGAACAAAAGAAAAAAAATCAAAAAAGACCTCAGCCGGCAGTAAAGAAAAAATAGAAGCAAAGCTTAGAAAACTGGAAGAGGATATTACAGCCTCCAGGAAAAAGATGGTGAAACTTCTTGCCAAAGCCGGTGCAAGAGATGTTGAAGACTATGAATTGAAGGATACATCAGGAAATTCTGTAAAGCTGTCTGAAATGTTCGGAGATAAGGATAGTCTTATCCTAATACACAATATGGGCAGGTCATGTTCATATTGTACGCTTTGGGCAGATGGATTCAGCGGAGTAAGTTACTTCATAGAGAAAAAGGCGGCATTTGCATTGACCTCTCCCGATGAACCGCAGGTGCAGAAAGAATTTGCCGAATCCCGCGGATGGAAACTAAAAACCTATTCAACAGCCGGAAGCACTTTCACAAAAGATATGGGCTATCAGGATGACAAAGGCTATTACTGGCCGGGAGTTTCGGTATTCTATAAAGAAAGTGACGGGAAGATTAAAAGAGTTGCAAAGGATTTCTTCGGGCCTGGTGATTTTTACAGCAGTCCCTTCCATTTATTTGACTTGCTGCCTAAAGTAAAAGGTAAAGAAGTTGACAATTAATATGAACTTATTACGGAGTTTGCTAAATTGACAACGATCTTGCCGCCTGAGCTTCAAAAATACGCAGATGAATTTCTGCAGATGAAAAGAGAATCCGCTTCATTTCTTGAAGGTTTAAGTAACCAGGCTTTTAATAAGCGTACACCCGGCGGGGGATGGAGCGCTGCAGAATGCATCGATCATCTGATTGTAACGGGCGTCGATTATTCCGATAAACTTGAAGAAGCAATTAATAATCTCAGGAAGAAAGATCGCAGATACTCCGGTACGTTGAAATTGACTTGGTTTGGCAGGAAATTTATAAATTTTGTGGAACCACCGGTAAGATTCAAGACTAAATCTCCAAAGAAGTGGAGACCGGATTCAGCTATCAATAAAGATAAAGCAATGGCGGCATACCTTCAATTGCAGGATAGGTGGGTTGACCTGATAATACAATCGTCAGACTGGGATCTGACTAAAATAAAGCTGCCTTCACCTGCTACAAAGCTTGTCAGGTTCACTGCATTTGAAATACTCGGTGTTAACGCAGCGCACCAAAGAAGGCATTTGTTTCAGGCAAAACGTGCGGCGGGAAAAAAGTAAATTAAAACAAATCAATAAGGAGCAATTATCATGTCACTAAGTTCGTTCAATTTCAAGCAGTGGATAGAAGAAAACCGTCATTTGCTTAAACCGCCTGTTGGCAACAAGTGCATGGTTGATGGCGATCTGATAGTAATGGTAGTAGGCGGGCCAAATGCCCGTAAGGATTATCACTACGAAGACGGCGCCGAATTCTTCTACCAGGTTGAAGGGGATATTATTGTGAAAGTAATTGAAGATGGAAAACCAAAAGACGTTCACATCAAAGAAGGTGAAATGTTCTATCTTCCTCCCAACATACCGCACTCTCCGCAAAGGCCGGCAAATACTGTTGGACTGGTAATTGAACGCAAGCGCGATGAAAAAGAACTTGACGGTTTCCAGTGGTACTGCGAAAATTGCGGAAATAAACTCTATGAAGAGTTCGTAAAGCTTGATAACATAGTGACACAGCTTCCTCCAATATTTGAGAAATATTGGAGCGATATTGATAAAAGAACCTGTAAGAAATGCGGTACTGTTATGGCAATGCCTGCCAAGAAATAGATCACAAATCAAATGGAATATAGTATAGTTGAAATTGAATCAAAAAAAGGTATAAGCATACGAGATAATTGTACTCCACTGGATCTTCCAAAGAAATATGAAGAGCTTTACGGTGAGATCGGAAAATTTATGACGAAAAACGGACTAAAACCTAACGGTTACGCGTTCGGAATGTACCACGATTTCACTCCCGAAGATGTTGACCTGGAAGCCGGCATTCAGATTGATGGAGATTTCGGACTTGAAGGCAGAATCCAGCTTACCGAAACATACGGCGGTAAAGCGGCAAAGGCAGTCTTTATTGGCAATTACAACGGACTCGGCAAGGCATGGGAAGATTTCATGAAATGGATAGAAGATAACGGACACAAAACTAAGATGCCGTGCTTTGAGCTGTACATTACTGATCCCCGCGTAGAAAAAGACAGCAGTAAGTGGATCACAGAGTTGTACTTTCCGCTCAAATAATTTTCAGACATGAAATGAAAATAGACGTTCACACACATATTCTTCCTGAAAACTGGCCGGACCTTAATAAAAAATATAATACACACGGATTTGTAACAATTGAGCACCATAAACCATGCTGCGCTAAGATGATGATCGGTGATAAAGTATTCCGTGAAATTACCGATAACTCATGGGATAAAACTACACGCATCAAGGAGTGTGATGAACATGGAGTCAGCTTTCAAGTTCTCTCAACAGTCCCCGTCATGTTCAATTATTGGGCAAAGCCAGAGGAGACTTATGATTTATCCAGGTATTTGAACGATCATATAGCCGGTGTTGTAAGGGATAATCCGGATCGTTTTATTGGCCTTGGAACCGTTCCAATGCAGGATACATCACTTGCCATAAAAGAACTGGAGCGCTGTATGAAAGAGCTTGGACTGGCTGGAATAGAGATCGGGACGCATATTCACGGGCGCAATCTTGATGATAAAGAAGTTTGTGATATATTCCAGGCATGCGAAGAAATGAATGCGGCAGTATTTGTTCACCCGTGGGATATGCTGGGTAAGGACAGGATGCCTGAATACTGGCTCCCCTGGCTAGTAGGTATGCCTGCTGAAACCTCGCTTGCAATATGCTCTATGATTTTTGGGGGAGTCTTCGAGAAATATAAAAAACTCAGGGTTTGTTTTGCTCATGGCGGAGGTTCATTCCCGTTCTCGATCGGTAGAATTGAACATGGATTCAATGTAAGGCCCGATCTGGTACAGACAAAGAACAAAGTTAATCCCAGGAATTACCTTGGGAAGTTTTATCTTGATTCCCTTGTGCATGATGAGCTCGCAATGAAATTTCTGATTGATCTTGTTGGAGAGGATCATATTGTAATGGGTTCAGATTACCCTTTTCCGCTTGGCGAACACGAGCCGGGAAAACTGATTGAGTCCATGGATGAACTAAATGAAGGCGTGAAGGAGAAGTTGCTGTGGAAAAACGCAATTGAGTTTTTGGGGTTGAAATAATTATCTGTGAGATGTACTGCAATTTAAAAAAGTTATTCTTGCTGAAACTGCTGGTTTAACTTATTTTTGGAAAAACTGAACCATATCCAGTGCAAAATGAACGAAGAAGAACCATATAATATCTTTTGACCTTTTTACAATTATAAGTACCCCTGCAACTAATGCCATATCAATTATTACCTCCATAGTAGCGGCAAAAAAACTCAGGCCGCCGCTGAATTTTATCGGGTAATGTGACACCGAAAACAAAAACGCTGCAGAAAGAATTGTTATGATCGTCCATTTTTTCCCTAATGCTGAGCTTAACCTCACCACAAGTATCGCGATAACAAAATCTTCAAGAAAAACCTGTGAAGCAAGGCCCAGGTTTTGTAGATTGTAAACATTATATACAATATCCCTGAATAAGTAAGGTGAACCGCTTACAAAGTAAAAAGTTGTTAAGCCTGATATAGAAAGAATTAACCCCGCAGCGATTTTCGCGATCAAATTTTGTGAACTTAGCCACGCCGTGGATAAGGGCTGCCTTCTGAAAACAAGCAGGAGGATGAACGGACTGAATATCAATATGTTATTGATGACAGTAAATAACTGCGGCGAGAACGATCCTTTGGATTTGAAGAGAAACTCGTTTGTGTATAATTGACCTATTGCCATTGTTAGCACTCCGCAGAGAAGAACTAAAATAGTTTCAACCCATGGCTTATTAAACTGGTATTCCTGTTTATCGGGCCAAATGGATTTGAAAGTTCGGTTTATAATGATCCATCCAAGCAGTGCAACTGCGTAAGATATTGTTAAAGATGCATAATATGTTTGTGATGTTTCCACAGCTTAATCTATTTCGTCAAAAGTGATGACTTTGTAGTCTGAATTCTTAAGCAGATCACTCTTGATATAGCTTACATGAGCGCTTCCGATGGCGACAATTGTTTTTTGGGATACCGCAGCCTCTATTCTGTCAATAATATTTTTCGTAATATTCAAATTTCTTGCATCCCAATATTTGATTACCTCTTTTGCGAATTTTGAATCCAAATTTCGCGCAAGGTTGAAAAGTGATTCATTTCTTGTTCTGAATTCTTCTGAATTTAAGAACTTTATCAGGTCACCGCTCTTTTCATGGACCTTAAATTGTGTCTCCATATCAAATTGAATGTTCATTGCTTCTTCAAGCTTGCCGGCAGCTGCCAGTTCTGCAAATACACTGTCATATGCTGTTTTAAATTCGTTTGAATTCGTCTGGTCATCAACTGAATAAAGATATTTAATGCCAAGTCCTGTTGCAAGGGGAAATATGATGTTTTGGAATTCACCATCTATAAGAAAACTCCTGCACAAATCGTATCCCGAAGTCTCTCCGTAAATATTCTTTGTGTTATTTATCATGTAGTACAAATAGAAACTGTTGATGTAATCGTGTTCAATAAATAGCAGGTTCCCAAGGTCAAGCTTTTTCTGGTCATCTAATGTGAATATGTCCATGCTTCTGTATTGCATCATGGAATCAATTCTAGATCCTGTTAAGGAAGCTTTTAGCTTTTGAGATTTGACCAATCGCTGTTCGTTATAATTTTTGAGGCTGAGGGTATCATTCTTATCAATAAATTCCGTACAAATAATATCCGGTTGAAATTTCTTGAGTATAGATATTGTATTGCCGAAATCATTTGCCGCTGAACTATCAAACCTGTGCGTAGTGCCGAAGATTAATACCTGTTTTTGGATTTGAGAAAATAAGCCGCTGCAGGCAATAAAAGAAAGGACTGTAAAGATCAAACTTACTTTGTTTATCATTGTGATTGAATTTTAGTTCAGATAATTGTGAGAAAGTTCACTTCTCTGCAAAATGCCATGCAATTGCTTTGGAATCAAACAAATATTATGCTATTATTTGGTGTTGGAATATCTAATTTTCCATCAAAATCATTATTCTTGTAGTGTTTATTGTATAAACTGATACTAATAATTGTAAGTTGAAGAGGTCTAGTAATGAGCTGTTTCATCTGATATCGAGCCTCACCGGCCCTGAGAAAGGCTATTTCAAGAAATTCTGCTCAATCCATTCATATGGCAAAGAAAATCAGTATCTGATATTGTTTGATGAGATTAACAAATGTATTACAAATGGGAAGAGCTATGACGAGAGTATTATTAAAAAGGATCTGAAATTCAAAAAGCAACTTCCTTACATTAAGAATTATCTCCATAATCTTATTTTAAGGTCACTAAGGCTTTACCATTCAGGCAGAGGATCGGAACTCACTCTTAACGAGATATTTATTAGCGTGCAATTGCTTTACGAAAAGGGAAGCAATAAAGAGGTTAAAAAATATCTGAAGAAAGCTGTTAAAATAGCTGAATCACATGAGTTGTTCAATTACCATATGCAGGCGGCTGACTGGCTTATCAAAACTGAAAGCTCTGCAAAAGAAATTGATAGACTGCGGGTAATTAAGAACCTGCTGCTTGAAAAAATGGATACAATAAACTTATATCAGAACATTCTCAACAAGCTGCACGCTGAAATTAATAAACATCATAAAGATCACATTGCGAAACAAATAGTAGAAATAAGATCTGAATTGAAATCAAATGGAAACAGGTACAAAGATTGTTTCTTCTCAGAAGTCTATTACCGTATGACTCTGAATTTGATATACTTTTATGAAGCAAATTGGGCAGATATGAATATCAATTGTACAGCCTGCCTGAGTTTAGTAAGGCAATACCCGCATATCCTGAGAGCCAACGATAAGATCTATTACAATATGATGATCAACAGGATGATCTCGCTCTATTACATGTCTGAGTTTGCTCTGCTTAACAGGGCAATCAATGAAATCGGAACGGACACAAATACACATGGTGAGTATAAATATATGCTTATAATTGAATCAAGACTTATCCTGCTTGCATCATACGCTAAAACAGGCAATGGGCATAAGATCAGAACTGAGATCAGCAGTCTGGTAAATTATATCGGGGAATCTGAAAAGAATCTCAGCAAGGGATTCATCAGTACATTATGTTTTCATATTGCCTATTATTTTCTGCTTATTGGCAGTTACGATGATGCTCTTGCATACATTAACAGAATATTGAATAATGAAACCGGCGAGATTCTTCTTGAGATCAGAATTTACGCAAGGCTGCTTAGTATCATTATTCATTTCGAAATTGAAAATATAGAACTTGTTGATTATAAGGTA
>JAUQWT010000381.1 GCA_030835005.1 Ignavibacteria bacterium
TGGCAGAAAAAGAGATCAATACACGGACCCTTGGCGGGTGGTTAATAGTTATACAGATATTTATCATTCTTAACGCAATAAGCTGGGCGGGCAATCTGCAATTGTATTACAGACTGCTTGGCGAAAAAGACAATTATCTCAAGGAAAAAGGAATAACAGATACCGGGATTTACACAGCGTTTGCATATTACGAACTTGCTGCAAGCCTAGTATTCACTTTCGGCGCGTTTGCCGTCTTCTACTATTTCTTCAAGAGAAATACACATTTCCCTTTAATAATGACAATCTATTTATTAGCAGAAGTAATTGTGGAGGCTGTTTCATATTTTCTTTTCTCGCATTTATCCGCAGATCCTTCGATGATGATACAGAAACTGGCATTTAGTTTTGTCATTGCTGTTTTTGTCATCGTATATCTAAAAATTTCAAAAAGGGTGAAGCTCACATTCATTTTTTAGTCCTTACTGAATTGCAGTAATTGCCTCAAATTCCCATAAATTCATTCCTTTATACTTAAAACACCTATAGCTATATTTACAAATTATGAAAATTTCACTGAATTGGCTGCGTAAGTATCTGGATATTGATATTCCCGTGGATTCGATCGTAAAAGGCTTAACTGATCTGGGCATTGAAGTGGAAAGTGTTGAAAACCAGGCGGAAAAGCTGAAGAATTTCGTCATTGGGAAAGTTATTGAACGAAAGAAACATCCCAATGCTGATAAATTGAGTGTTTGTAAAGTTGATGCCGGAACGGGAGAGATTCTGAATATCGTTTGCGGTGCACCGAATGTAGATACTGGTCAGACCGTTTGTGTTGCTCTTGTTGGAGCGGTTATCCCTAACGGCGGATTCGAGATAAAAAAAGCCAAGCTTCGTGGCGAAGTATCCGAAGGAATGATATGTTCTGCGAAGGAGCTGAATCTTGGTGATGACCACACGGGCATTATGGTATTAGACACGAAATTGCCCATAGGTACTCCTTTTGCTGACTATTTAGGACAGAGTGATGTGATAATTGAGATAAGTATTACTCCAAACCGGGGCGATCTGCTTTCGCATCTGGGAATAGCAAGGGAGCTTGGTGCCCTCATAAAAAGCAGGGCTAAGGATCCTGAGCTGAAATACGATGCATCCGGTAAGGAAATCAATTCGAAAATCAAGGTTGAGATAGTTGATTCAAAGGGTTGTTTGAGATATTGCGGCGCAATGGTTGAGAATATTACAGTCGGGGAATCACCCGAATGGCTGAAAAATTTTCTGCTATCAGTTGACCTGCGTCCTATCAACAATATAGTAGATGTAACAAATTTTGTAATGATGGAGTGCGGCCAGCCATTGCATGCATTCGACTATGAGAGAATCAGTGGTAAGAAGATAGTCATTAAAGATGCTGAGGGTGTAAAGAAATTTACTACTCTTGATGGCAAGGATCGTGAACTGCGAAATGATGTGCTCTTGATCTGCGATTCTGAAAAGCCTGTAGCGCTTGCCGGAATTATGGGCGGTGCTAATTCAGAGATCAGCAATTCAACCCACAGTGTATTTATCGAAAGTGCATACTTTGATCCTGTTCGCACACGCAAATCATCAAAGTATCTTGGTTTGCAGACTGATTCATCATACAGGTTCGAGCGCGGAGTTGATATTGATAGAACTGAATGGGCATGTAAAAGAGCGGCTGATCTTATATCAGAACTCTCAGGCGGAAAAGTTGTTTCCGGATTCATTGATGAATACCCCTCAAAACTTGAGAAACTGAAAGTTGGATTGAGAATTCCGCTTCTTAACAGAATTTCGGGTTCTGAGTTTGCGGAAGAAAGAGTTAAGGAGTTGTTGGGAAGTATAGATATCAAGTATCAAGGCAATGAGAGAGATTCGCTCATTTTCGGAATTCCGCAGGCAAGAAGAGAAGATCTTTACAGGGAAATTGACCTCGTTGAGGAAGTCATTAGGCTTAACGGGTATGATTCAATTACCGAACCTGACCATGATAACATTTATCTTGATGTCAGGGATTATGCAAACAGGGATTATGATACTGCACTCAATTACGAAAATTATTTGGTAAACAGGGGATTCAAAGAGACCATTACAAATTCACTTATAGATGAAGACGATGCGAAGCTGTTTACAGAAAATTATGTCAATTTACTGAATCCTTCAGGTAAAGCTATGAATACCCTGAGGCCGAATCTGATGATAGGGGCACTTCAGACCGTAAGGCATAATTTTCATCACGGTGCTCAGTCACTCAAAATGTACGAAACAGGAAGTGTGTTTACTTATGACGATACCGTTAACGGGGGATCGAAAAAAATCCTTGAAAACAGGAACAAACTGCTCATTATGGCGGGAAACAGCGATCTGGATTTCTATGGTGAAAAAGGCAGGGAATTTGACATATATGATATGAAGGGAGAGCTTGAAATGCTGTTTGGAAAATTCAATATTGAAATTAACAAATTAAATGATTATTATTATGGC
>JAUQWT010000382.1 GCA_030835005.1 Ignavibacteria bacterium
GCAGGTTACCCGCCTGCTTGCTGAAAGGTTTCCTAATGCTGAGATTTTTGCTACCGATATAAATCCAGGAATGCTTGATGTTGCTAAAAAGATCATACCGGGCGGAAATATCAAGTGGGATATCGTTAATGCTGAGGAAATTCCATACGCCAGTAATGAATTTGATGCCCTAATCTGCCAGTTTGGCATAATGTTCTTTCCCGATAAGCAAAAAGCGCTCGGCGAAGCCCATAGGGTTTTGAAACCGGGCGGGACGATAACCTTCAACACCTGGGATAAACTGGAGAACAACACAATCTGCAGGATCGCAGATGATGTTGTAAAGAGTGTTTTTACAGAAGACCCTCCGCAATTCTATCATATTCCGTTTTCGATGTTTGATACCGTCGAGATTAATAATATGATGCAGAATGCCGGCTTTAAGAATGTTAAAATTAAAAACCGAAATGTCCATGGTTACTCGGATTCAGTCGAAAATGCTGTGATCGCATTTACAGAGGGAAACCCGATCTACCTTCAGATCAAAGAACGCGATGAAAGTATGCTTCCGAAGTTCAAAGCTGCTTTAACTGAAGCATTTAAGAGTGAGTTTGGCGATGGTTCATTTAAGATCCCGCTTTCCAAATTTGTTGTAACTGCTATTAAATAACCGGTATTAAGGCATGGAAAATAAAAATTTGAATACTGCCATAAAATATTACGAAGCATGGGAAACCGGCAACAGGGATCTGTTAAAGGTATCCCCGGACCTCAAGCTTGTAAGCCCTGATGATACTTTTAACAGCGCTGAAGAATTCTTTGAAAAGTGCTGGCAGGCAAGCGGAGTACCGCTTCTTAATAAGCAGTTTGTTTCCGAAGGGAATACGGTATGTGTAAGATATGAGATAAAAATGCCGGATGGTTCTTTGAAGCCATTCTGCGAATGGCTTGTGTTTGAAGACGGCATGATAAAAGAGATCCAGGTATATTATGATAGAGGCTGAAGATGGTATTTGATTTCTTTGCAGTTTTTTGGCATATTTAAAGTAACTGATCATTGATTATGAAAAAAACTTTGTCTTTCCTTTTCTTATTTAATTCAGCACTTCTATCGCAATCTCCTTTCTACAGTATTAAATTCAATGTGAGCCCATCTCCATTTGCACCGGAGAATGCTTCTTATTCAGTCTCTTGGCAATCCTGCAAATTTGATTATAAGCCGGTTATGCCCTCAGGTGACTATTGGTTTGGCAATGATACTTCTGCGCTTGACTGGAACGCGCTTCCTGACACCATGTATGGCAAAGCAATTTGTTCCAATCCCGATACCTGTTATGGCCAGGCTTTTGAAGTATCAAACCAGGCAATGATGTGGGAAAATTTCCTGAAGTTTACTATAACTAAAACTTACCCTGAAAACGGAAGCTCTTCTACTATGATCATAGTATTTCCTGTTTTGATAAAAGCATTTGTAACTTACATTGATCTTGGGCAATTTTTTTTCAATGAGGGTTTTTATGAACTCACTGATGATATTGTGTACAGAATAGACGACAAAAAACATGTACACCTAAGTCTTCCAAAAAATTACAGTTGGGAAAAAATAAATGTTGAAAAACGAAAAATCAAATTATAGGGAGAACTCCAAATGAAGATCGGAATATTAGGTTCAGGCGCCGTAGGCAAGGCGCTTGGCAATGGATTTGCTGAACTGGGGCATGAAGTCATTTTAGGCACGCGTGATCCTAAATCAGTTAAAGTAACAGATTGGGTTACCAAAACCGGAAAAGGCGTCCGCGCCGGCACGTTTGAAGAAGCCGCTAAGTTTGGTGAAATTGTTGTGCTTTGCTGTTTATACCGCGCAGTTGATGATGTCGTTAAACTTGCGGGAGTGTCAAACCTTAAGGGTAAAATCGTTATCGATACAACCAATCCGATTGCCGACGAACCGCCTGTGAACGGAGTTCTTAGATATGTCACAACCGGAAGAGAATCGGCAGGAGAAATTATTCAGAACAAACTGCCTGATAGTTTTGTTGTTAAAGCATTCAATAGCGTTGGAAGCCCGCTAATGTTCAGGCCTAAATTCGAAGAGGGCACTCCAACCATGTTCATATGCGGTAATGATGCTGATTCCAAGAAGAAAGTCGAAGCATTGTTAACTGACTTCGGCTGGGATACACTTGACTGCGGCTCGATTGAGGCATCAAACGCCCTTGAGGGCTTGTGCATTATCTGGTGCGCTCGCGGTTTCCTTGAAGGCCAGTGGAATCATGCGTTTAAACTGCTGAAAAAATAGTTATCTTTGTACTGGATTAAACATTATTTGTAAACTCAATCATATATTAATGAAATTACTTTTTGCAGCAATTCTTTCGGTTGTGATTTTCTCGTCATGCACTAAAGAAAGCAAATCACCGGATTCGCAAAGCAAGAAAGACACAACAACCCAAAAATCAACAACCGGAACAAATACAAATTCACAGAATGCCCAGGATAATAAAACCGAGACGGCAGGCACAAGCAGCGGCGAGCTGAAGAACCTCTCTTATGAACCCGGTAAACTGCCCGCCGGAATAAAATACGATGGTAAAGTAGTGGCAGGAGCCAGGTGGGAAGACAAGAACGGACAGAATATTATTATTGTTACCGAAACTGAGGAAAAAGCCTCAGGGGATAACCGCTCCAAAGAGCTTTTCGCTTACCAGTACATTATAGATGGAGACAATGTTATACAGCTTTGGAAAGTGAATGATTTTATAAGGGATTGCCCTGTTGATGTAACTCTGGAGCTTTTTCCAAAATCGATAAGCATAACCGATCTTGATAAAAACGGCATTGCTGAAAACACTTTCATTTATAAGATGGCTTGTAAAGGCGACGTTTCTCCTGATGACATGAAGCTGATAATGCATGAGGGAGAAACCAAATATGCTCTGCGCGGCAGTATGAAAATGATAATGGAAGGCCAGACATACGGCGGCGAAATGAAACCCGACCCTTCATTCGATAAAGCGCCAAAGGAATTTCTAAGGCATGCAAAAGACGAATGGAGCAAATTCAACACGGTAAAAGTCGGAAATTAAGCTTCTGTATTGCCGCCCGGAATTACCTGATTCGAATTCTGTATCGTGAAAATGAAATTCTCTAATTCCCCTCTTGGGGGGTGCACCGAAGTACATCGAAGCAGGGTGGATTTTGATACTTAATTTGGGTACTCAAGGATCTCTACCCTAATTCAAACAATAATAATCCTGAATAGAGTTTTGCTGAAGTGCAAGCAGTGTCCTTAGGTTTAAATGATTAACAAGCGTTTTATTTAATGCCTGCTCGCTTCCGCGCGTCAGCAGGTCATATTTCTCAAGATCGCTTAAACCAATTGAGTTGGCAATAACATAAAAGCCCACTCCGTTGAATTTTTCCAAATCTAATTTAAGCACGTGTGTATTATATCTCTCAAATGCTTCAACCAATGAATTTGTAGCTTTCACGCTGCCTTTATTCAATAGCTCAATATCGCCATACGGATACACTCTTTCGGGATGCTCATCGTTAAAATTATATACTTTGAAAACGTCAAGCCCTTTGACTGCTATGTCCGCTTCACCATTTGAGTATTTTGCAAGAACCTTTTCAAGCTTAACATATGATCCTGTTCCCGTAAGTTTTCCTGCTGTAATGTATGGAATTCCAAACCGGTTATCATGCTTTTCAAGGTCTTCAAAAAGGTTTTTATATCTCTGTTCAAAGATATGAAGAAACCTTGTTTCACCCGGAAGAACAATTATGCCAAGCGGAAAAAGCGGTAAATTTTCTGTTATAGTATGTTCCACTTTATTTCAATAAATATTTTCATATTTTAAAAGGAAATTTAAACCTAAAAGGTTTCATAAAAAAGGAATAGAAATGAAGATTTCGAATGTTTTCTTCCTAATGATTATATCCCTGATATTTACAGCTATTTGCACCTCAGAAGATATTGAGGGCAAAATTGCTGTTGATGGTATTGAAAGAGAGTATATACTGCATATCCCCGGGAATTATGAGAGAACGGCTCTAACGCCGCTTCTCATGGTATTTCATGGCGGCGGAGGCACGGCCTCGCAGGTGCAGGGGCACACTAAGTTCGATAAGCTATCCGATAAAGAAAACTTCATGGTTGTATATCCGAATGCAGTTGATAAGAACTGGAATGATGGCAGGATAGGTAATAAGCTTCCGATGGATAGAGACGATGTGAAGTTCATTTCAGTACTGATTGATACTCTCAGTGCCATTTATAAGATTGATACTAAGCGGGTTTTTTCAACCGGGATTTCAAACGGCGGATTTTTTTCAATTTATCTGGCATACAAGCTTTCGTCAAAGATCCTCGCTATTGCGCCGGTATGCGCAAGCATTCCCGAAAATCTGTCCAAAGATTTCAAGACAGAATACCCCGTTTCGTTAATGCTCATAAACGGAACAAAAGATCCGCTTGTTAAATATGACGGTGGGCCGGTAGGGTTTAAGGACGATGAATCCGAACGGGGCACGAGCATTGCAGCAGAGTGGACGATCAAAATATGGCAGAAAAATAACGATTGCCAGCAGAGCACAAAGATTGAAGAAATGGACGATAAAGATAGCGACGATAAATGCAAAGCTACTAAATACACAACGTATAGATGCAAAGATAATACAGAAGTTGTGTTGATAAAGATTACCGGCGGCGGCCACACCTGGCCCGGTGCTTCGCAATATCTTCCCAAAATACTTGTTGGCAGAGTTTGCAATGATTTTAATGCAACTGAAGTCATTTGGGATTTCTTCAAATCCCGCACAAACCGCGAATAGTAATGATTTGCTGCGACCTTCGGGTCGTAGTCAAGGCACAGGAATACCCGTGACTTTAGCCGCAAATTCTGAGGGATTGAAATCCAATAAAACATTTAAAGTCAATACCCCGTTACTCATTTCATCAGTCCTTCATCAATAAACCGTCTTAGGGGTATTCACTTGTATCATAATAATTGTTATCTTACCGAGCTCTCAAAAAGATCTGAATTGAAAATTAAACATTGTTGAAACGTTAATGGATATTACCTTAAGGAAACTTAATATAAACGACTGGAAGCCGGTTGGTGAAATATATAAACAGGCAATAGAATCAGGCGAGGCGACTTTTGAAAAAATTGTACCTTCATGGATAGAATGGGATAGAAACCATCTTCCAATATGCCGATTAATTGCAGAATCAAAAAAAGAAGTTGTTGGTTGGGCAGCGCTTTCACCAGCATCTTCCAGAGAAGTGTACAAAGGTGTAGCCGAGATCAGCCTGTATGTATCTCATGCTCATTCCAGAAAAGGAATAGGGAAAAAACTTCTGCTGCAGCTTATAGACGAGAGCGAAAAAAAAGGAATATGGACGTTACAGGCTTCCGTCTTCCCGAAAAACACAGCAAGCATTCGCTTGCATACATCGTGCGGATTCCGCAAAGTCGGGCACCGCGAAAAGATAGGAAAAATTGACGGCAAATGGCGTGATACAATTCTATTTGAAAGAAGAAGCCGTGAAAATGGCTTCAAATAAATATAGTGTAATTTGATATTAGAAATGACTTCAGATAAGATATATATAAAAAATATGGTTTGCTCACGCTGTATAAAAGTTGTGAAAGATGAGCTTGAAAAGATGAATATAGAATATAACCACGTCACTCTTGGGGAAGCGGAATTAAGTTCACAGATCGACCCTGCAAGAACCGCCAGGCTAAAAGAAGCTCTTCTGGTAAACGGCTTTGAGCTAATAGATGATTCTAAAACCAAATTGATTGAAGATGTAAAAAAACTTATCATCGGTTCAATATATGATAAAACTGATGATAAACCGGATAGCATTAATTATTCAGATTTTCTGTCTCAAAAAACCGGAAAGCCATATACGTATCTTAGCACTTTATTTTCCTCAGTCGAAAATTTAACTGTTGAAAAGTACATAATAACTCAGAAAATTGAACGCGCAAAAGAACTTCTTGTTTATGGAGAACTTACTCTAAGTGAAATTGCTTATAGATTGGGATACAGCAGCACACAGCATTTATCCAGCCAGTTCAAAAAAATAACCGGTTTTACTCCCAGTTACTTCAAAGTGCTAAAAGAAAATAAACGCCGTTTTATTGATAAAATCGGCAATTCCAACTCTTAAAATAATATACAATTTTTAGAAAATTCTGTAACGCATCGCTTAGGGTGAATGTATATTTTTGTATCGTTAAGTTTAATAACGATATAGAAAGGTTATACAATGATACATTCTTATTCAATTACAGGAATGACGTGTCTAAAGTGTGTTAAATCTGTTAAGGATGCACTTGAATCAATTGACGGAATAATTTCCGCTGAAGTAACTTTAGAGCCTCCCCGTGCTGTTATAAATATGGCAAAACATGTTGATACTGCAGAAATGAACAGTATACTAACAGAACATGGAAAATATTCCATCATAGAATCCGGTGACATCGCATCACATGGCATTAACACCAAAGAAACTTCAAATGAGGACATAGATAGATCATTCTTCGCCTCATACAAACCGGTTCTTCTTGTTTTTGCTTTCCTGATCGGCTTAACCGCTCTAAACGAATTGCACAAGGGAAGTTTTAGCAGCATGAATGCCATGAATACATTTATGGGCGGCTTTTTTATTATCTTTTCATTTTTTAAAATGCTTGACCTAAGAGGATTTGCTTATTCATACATGTCTTACGATATCATCGCTCGGCGCTGGTTGGTATGGGGTTATATTTATGCATTCATTGAACTTTCTCTTGGGCTTGCTTACCTCTTCCATTTTGAACCGTTCATCACAAACATTACAACTTTAGTTGTCATGTCTTTAAGCAGTATCGGAGTAATTCAAAGCCTCGCAGCAAAGAAGAAAATACAATGCGCATGCCTTGGTACGGTCTTTAACCTGCCAATGTCTAATATTACGCTCATAGAAGACCTGTTAATGGTCTTAATGGCTGCAGCAATGCTGATAATTTTATAACTGATAAGAAAATGAAAATGACAAGAATACTGATCTTAATAATAATGCTTTATTTTTCCGGCGAACTGCTGGCACAGCACGATCACCACAATACAGATAACACCGCTGGAGATACTATGATGGTTGTTGATTCGACAATTGATAAAAAACATGACCACAATATGCAGAATATGAATATGGATAAAGATAAGGATATGGAAGATGAACTTTCAATGACCCATGCTTACTCCCTCAGCCTGCCAATGAACCGGAACGGT
>JAUQWT010000048.1 GCA_030835005.1 Ignavibacteria bacterium
ACTATCAAATAAATAAAATGGATTCCCGCGTCCACGGGAATTGAACTAAATCATGAAAATAAAATTTTGCGGCGCAGCCAGAACTGTTACAGGTTCACAGCATTTACTTGAATTAAACGGAAAGAGAGTACTGCTTGATTGCGGCTTATACCAGGGGAAAAGAGAAACGGCATATGACATAAACAGGCATTTTCTGTTCGATCCCAAAGAACTTGATGCAGTAGTACTCTCTCATGCTCATATAGATCACTCAGGCAATCTGCCAAGTCTTTGGAAGGCGGGATTCAGAGGGGATATTTATGCAACACCTGCAACCCGTGACCTGTGTGCCATCATGCTGCAGGATAGCGCGCATATTCAGACGCGTGATATTGAGTTTGTGAACAAGAGGAAAAAACGTAACCATGAACCGCTCTTTAAGCCGTTGTATGGGTTTGAAGAAGTTCGTAACATTATGACCCTTTTCAAGTGTATGCCATACAGAAAAAAATTCAATGTGAACGGTTTCGGCGGAAAATTACAGGTAACTTATTATGATGCAGGTCATATCCTTGGTTCTGCACAGGTTGCGCTTGATATAAATGATGGCGCTAATTCATTCCGTTTTGGTTTTACAGGTGATATCGGCAGGCCGCACCTTCCAATACTGCGGGACCCGGAACATATGGGTGACGTTAATTTCATGATATCTGAATCAACTTACGGCGGAAGAGTACATGATAAGGCAATTGATATGGATTCACAGCTTCAGAAAGTTTTAGCAGAATCACTTGCAAGAGGCGGAAAGATCATCATTCCGGCATTCAGCGTTGGAAGAACCCAGGAAATAGTATTCTCTCTTTCTAAACTTTTTGCAAAAGGCGCTTTGCCAAGATTCCCGATTTTTGTAGATAGCCCGCTTTCAACAAATGTTTCTGATATTTTCAAACTTCATCATGAGTGTTTCGATAGCGAGACATCGGAACTGATAACCAAAGGAGTAGATGTATTTGGATTTTCGAATCTGACTTACATTAAAGATGTTGAGGAATCGAAGCAATTGAATTACCTTAAAGGATCATGTGTAATTATTAGCGCTTCCGGAATGTGTGAATCCGGCCGAATAGTTCATCATTTGAGGAACAATATAGGAAGCGAAAAGAACACAATTCTAATTGTCGGTTTCCAGGCCCCTGAAACGCTCGGCAGAAGGCTTGTTGAAGCAAAAGATACAGAGGATACAATTGTAAGAGTGCTTGGAGAAGAACACCTTGTAAAAGCAAAAATATATGTACTCAATTCCTTTTCAGCTCACGCTGATAGGGAAGAGCTCATTGAATATTTTGGCAAGTTTGATAAGAATAAAATGGAACAGGTTTACCTTGTCCATGGTGATTATGACCAGCAGCAGGCTCTTCAATCGGCCCTAACAAGCCACGGATACAAAGATGTTTCTATTCCTGAAAAGGGGAGCGAGGTGGAGATTTGAATTTGCAGCAATTTTAGAACAAGGAGCTGATAACTCCTTGTTCATTTACCAAGTTGCATACAATTCTTCATTTCCTTTATTAATAAATTTTGCTATTTTTGAATGATTAAATAATAAAATTGAGACTTTTCGGTTTATATATCATTATTGCGGCCGTTTTAATTGGATGTGGAAAAAAGAAACTGGAATGGACTCCTGTTCCCGATAGTGTCATAAATAAATCCAATAAGAACCCTGCTTCAAAAAAGCGCACCGAAGAACTTACAGTCAAAACAAAAGACGGCAAGGACATAGCCGGATCTTACATATATTTTGAAGGCTTGAGGGATAGCCGCGAACCGGCTGTAATTCTTATCCATCAGTTTAATCAATCCAAGGACGAATGGAAAGCAGATATAGTTGACTCTTTACTTGTAATGCATTATAAAGTAATTGCATATGATATTCGCGGACATGGAAAATCGGACAAACAGGATGGTGAATTATCGGGTCTGCTGACAGATTCCAAGCAGGCACCGGAGGATCTTGCTGCAATTGTGGATTGGGCAAAAGTGCAGAAAGGGATCGATTCAACCAAGATAGCGGCAATTGGCACTTCTATTGGCGGTAATGTTGCAATTTATGGTAAACTTAAACTTGATATTAAAGTTGCAATTGCCGTTTCAAACGGAAAGAACACTTTTGAAGTCTTTACGGGCTATGATGAAAGAATGATCGGAAGGGCATTTTTCCCCAAGATGAATAATTTACTCCTGATCTCAGGAAAAAAAGACGGCGACCACGAAGCAGGACAAAAGTGGATACTTGAAAATTTTGTTATTGAACCCAAAGAAATGAAAGTATTTGATTCTGATAAGCACGGAATGGAATTGATTGAAGAACATCCCGAGATCAGAACACTTATGCTCAACTGGCTGAAAAAATATTTATAATCTTAAGGATAAATAAATTGATCAAATTTAGTGATTTTGTAAACACTCTGCCTCTTGTAATAATCGCAGCTTCTGCGTTGATAATAATGCTTTTGGAGACTTTATTTCCCAAAGATAGAAGAAAATCGACTGAGATATTGATTTTCTATTTTTCACTTGTTTCCCTTGCAGCAGCAATTGCGTTTTCATTCCTGGATATTAACAAAATGCTGGTATTGTACAGCGGATTTATAAGGGTGAATACCCTAACATCGGTGCTGAACATTGCACTTATCGGAGGTATGTTCATAACAGTACTCTCTTCACGGAATTATCTTGAATCTGAAGGGATCGATTACGGAGAGTATTATTCGCTTCTTTTCTTCTCTTTGCTCGGTATGATGCTTATGGCGCAGGCAAATGACCTGATAATTTTGTTTGTCGGGCTTGAGTTAATGTCAATCTGCTTCTACATTCTTGCCGGTTTTATGAGAAAGAAAATGGATTCAAATGAAAGTGCACTTAAATACTTATTGCTTGGTTCTTTTATAACAGGATTTCTTCTGCTCGGAATTGCATTCATTTATGGTTACACCGGTTCAACAAATTACTCGACGATCTCTCTTGCTAATCCAAATAAAGAAACATTTTATCTGCTGGGTTTGACTCTTGTGTTTATCGCTTTTATTTTCAAAACAGGTTCCTTTCCGCTGCAGATGTGGATACCCGATGTTTACCAGGGCGCGCCCACTGTTGTAACAGGAATGATGTCGTCTGTCGGGAAAACTGCTGCGTTTGGTGCGCTCTTGGCCTTTTTCTCAATTTTTTCAATGACAACTATACCGATGATAATTGCAGTTGTTGCAATCTTAACAATGCTTTACGGTAATGTTGTTGCTCTGGTTCAGGTTAATATCAAAAGGCTACTTGCATATTCAAGCATTGCGCATGCCGGTTATATAATGGTTGGATTTATTATGATCAATCCTTTCTCTCAGCATGCTATAATGTTTTATCTGGTTTCTTACATATTGATGCAGTTGGGTGCATTTGTAATTATCGGGATTGTTGAAGAACAGACTTCCGGTGATGCTTCCCGCAATAATCTTGAAAGTTACAAAGGACTCGGGAAACTGAATCCCGGGCTTGCGCTTCTAATGACGATTTTTCTTTTCTCCCTTGCGGGAATACCGCCATTTGCCGGCTTTTGGGGAAAATACTACATATTCCTTTCTGCGATCCAGATAAATTACATTTGGGTGGCAATTATCGGAATTTTATTCAGCCTTGTGGGAGTTTACTATTACATAAAGATAATACTTTATATGTGGTTTTATGAACCTGCAGCTGAAGCAATACCCGGTGTAAAGAGAACTTTTTCATTTGCTGCTGCTGTCATTTCGGCTATTGGACTCTTTGCATTCGGTGTTTACCCCGAGCTGATCTTGAAGTATTTAAGGAATATTATTTAATATCCCTGTCTGATTCAAAGGCGGTCACATTAATTCTTGGGTTTGTTGTTTCTTTTTGGTCTGATTCAATAACTATGAAAGGCCTCTGTTATAATGAAATTCATTTATTCCAAATGGAATGAACTCTCATTAACCGACGAAGCTCGGCTTGAAAAACTGTTTTCCCTTTTTAGCTATATTCTGTTACAAACCAACGGTGATGTTAACGAAGCAATTGACTGGCTCAATCAGCTTGATGAGCAGTACAAATTTTTTGACGAGAACTTATCCCTTAGTGATTTTTTGAATCAACTGAAAGAAAAGGGATATATCGAAGATTCCGACGGCATGTTTACTCTCAAATCAAAAGGGGAGATGCGCATTAGACAGGATGCCTTCAAGGAAATTTTCGGTAATTTGAAGAAGTCAGCAGACGGATTCCATGAATCGCCCCTTAGCGGCAAAGGTATTGAAAGAAATAATACAACAAAGAAATACCAGTTTGGAGACCAGCCGCAGAATATTGATACTACGCAGACACTTTCTAACGCCTTCAAACGTGAAGGAATCGATAACTTCAGCCTGAATGAAGACGATATAGAGATCTATGATACCGAACATCAGACAAGCGCGGCAACAGTGCTTCTGGTTGATATAAGCCACAGCATGATCCTTTATGGTGAAGATAGAATTACACCGGCCAAACAGGTTGCTCTTGGTCTATCTGAGCTTATACTTTCTAAATACCGGAAGGACTCGCTTAACATAGTCTTATTTGGTGATGAGGCCCGTGAAGTATCGGTTTCAGAGCTGCCGTTTGTTTCAGTGGGCCCGTTTCATACCAATACCAAGGCAGGACTGGAGCTGGCAAGGCATATCTTAAGCAGGAAGAAGAATGCTAATAAACAAATATTCATGATCACAGACGGAAAACCATCGGCTATCTATGAGCCAGGAACACATTCAAGAAAGATTTATAAGAATTCATGGGGACTTGATCCGAAGATAATCAACAAGACGCTTGATGAAGCTGTAGCATGCAGGCGCGATAAAATCAGAATTACAACTTTCATGATTGCCCAGGACCCGTACTTAGTTAGGTTTGTTCAGGAATTCACCAAAGCAAATAACGGCAAAGCTTATTATTCATCTTTAAACGATCTGGGTGAACAGGTATTTGTGGATTATTTAAAGAATAAGAGCAGGTTCGAAGATTGAAAATGAATAAATTCAGATTGTCAATATTCTATTTGTTGCTATTGGTTATGAGTCCTCTTTTTGCGCAGGATTCATTACATGTAACCGGTAGTTTTGGAAAGTTTACAAATGCAGTTTCAATATCTTCGTCAAGGGAGGAATTCGTTTTCGTTTCAGATATTGCAGAAAATAAGATCTACAAAATTGACATTAACGGTATTGAAAAAGCTTCTTTTGGCGGCACAGGGCTTGGAAATAATGAATTGAACCAGCCATATTCAGTTGATGCCTCAAACGGACTGGATGTTCTTGTAGCGGACTACCAGAA
The DNA here is from genome assembly GCA_030835005.1 of Ignavibacteria bacterium. Lineage (GTDB taxonomy): Bacteria > Bacteroidota > Ignavibacteria > Tepidaquicellales > OLB5 > OLB5. Next base: position 5,356 of record JAUQWT010000048.1, read on the forward strand.
TAACCGGATCAACAGGCTTGATTATAATCTAAATTTTCTTTTATCATTTGATTTCAACAGTTATAACCTGACTGCCGAAAGCACCAGGAAGATATATAATCCCAGAAGTATTCTGACTTTAAGCTCAGGAGAGATATTTGTTCTGTGTGATGCCAGCAATTATAAAGCTTCAAAGATCAGTGACTATAATGATGTTAGTATTCTCTTCGGATCTAATTCTATTGGTGCAGAAAGGCTTGAGAATCCGGTCAAAATGGTGAAAGGAAATCAACTTGATATCTGGATACTGGATAAAGGTACAAATGAAATAGTAAATTTTAGTAATTTTGGTGTGTTTTTGAGAAAAATTAAATCCAAATTTGATGATGCAATTTTGAGTGTATGCAATTTCAATAATAATTTATATATATTATATGAGTTTGGGTTGTTGATATATGACTTAAAGAAGGGGCAGTACACAGATTCATTCTACAAGTTCCCTCATATTAAGAATATCACAGATATTACTGTTTTTGATAAGAATACCGTTTTGTTTTTATCTAAGAACATGGTTCATAAACTCACGATCCAATAAACAATCAATCTAATAACTAATTAATTACTAGCTGGTATTGTAAAACGGAAATACCATAGGCTAAGTTTTCGTAAGGAGAAAACTCATGGCACGAGATTTAAACAAAGTCATGCTCATTGGGCGCCTGGGACAGGACCCTGAGCTAAAGTACACTCAATCGGGAGTGGCTGTTGTAAGCTTTTCAATTGCAACAGGAATGAAGTGGAAAGACCAGGAGGGCAACTGGCAGGAAAGAACCGAATGGCATAACCTCAAAGCGTGGCGCGGCCTTGCTGAAACCGTCAGCAATTACCTTAAGAAAGGCAGCAAAGTGTATGTTGAGGGAAGACTGGAAACCTCAAACTGGGAAGATGAGAATAAGAAAAAGCATTATAAGACTGAAATTGTGATTGATGAGTTAATAATGCTGGATTCGAAAGGAAGCGGTGATTCAGGCGGCAATGGCGGCCAAACGTACTCATCAACCAAACCGGCAGGTAAAACAGAGTCAACAAATGTTGATGATGACTTGCCATTTTAATCTAAACTAAACAAAACAGAATATATTAGAAAGCCCCTGAATTTCAGGGGCTTATTTATTTTATAAATATAGACATTATTAACGATAATTAAGAATATACCCATCTTCTCTGAAAATATGAGCAATCATGGCAGTTCTTACCCAAAGCCCATTTATTTCCTGTTTCCAGTACCAAGCCCTGCTGTCAGAATCAATTTCAGGCGAAACTTCATTTCTGCGGGGGAGGGGATGCATAATAATCGCGTTTTTCTTGAGTAAATGCAAGTCTTCTCTTTTCAAATAGAATCCTGAATAATCTATTCCTTCTGATTCACGGTGAATATCATACTCGTCCTGAATCCGCGTAAAATACAGAACATCCGCTTTCTTGAAGCCCTTCACAATGTCGTTGTGTTCCTCAAATGGCATATTGTTTTTAGCAAGAAAGTCCTTTATATCTTCCGGAATACTCAATTCAGCGGGAGAAATGAACACTAGCCTTGTTCCTTCAAAATTCCTAAGCATGTATATCAGCGATCGAACTGCACGTCCACGTTTAAGATCACCAATTACGGCAATGGTCTTGTTCTTCACTTTGCCTGCAAATGCGCGGTATATAGTGTATGCGTCAAGTAATGCCTGTGTGGGATGTTCAAACGGGCCTGATCCGGCATTGATGATAGGTATGGGCTTATTGGAGTTATTGAACATATAAGCTGCTTTTTCAGCCATATTGTCATCCTTATGCCTCATAATGATCATATCAGTATACGAATGCATTGTCTCAAGTGTATCTTCAATAGATTCACCCTTAACTTCAGAAGAAGTTGCCGAAGATCGCATGTCACTTGTCTTTATTCCAAGTATCTGGCAGGCATTATTAAATGAGAGGTATGTTCGGGTTGAAGGCTGTGCAAAATAAAGGACTGCCCGTTTATGTGAAAGAATACTTTGAAGGAAATCCAAACCATCTTTGGTTTTGGCGATCTTTCTGATCTTGTCTGCAAGCTCAAAATACTTGTGTAGCTCTTCAATATCAAATTGGAGAGATGAAAGAACATTGAAAATTTTCTTTCCCGTAAGATATTTGAGCCGCTTATCATGCGGGAGCTTTAGAATATCAGCCCAAGTTTTGTTTTTATCTGAATTCCTGATTGTTTACTTGATTTTTTTAACAAATTCGGTCAAAATATCTGTTAAGTCAGGTTTCCCCACTTCCTGAAGGTCATAGGAAATTCTCAATGCTGGTTGTTTAATGTTAATGATCCTTCTAAGATCGATCGGCGTACCGATTATCACTGCATCACAGGGAGTCTTAGCAATTGTAGCTTCAAGATCCTTCATCTGCTGTTCTCCATAACCCATTGCTGGGAGTAATACTCCGATGTTAGGGTACTTGGCATAAGTATCTTTTATGCTTTTTACAGCATATGGCCTTGGGTCAATTATTTCTGAGGCCTCAAACTTCTGTGCTGCAATTGTTCCTGCTCCGTATTTCATCTCGCCATGGGTAAGAGTAGGTCCGTCTTCAACTATGAGCACTTTTTTACCGCGGATAAGAGAAGCATCTTTCGGTTTTTCAAGGCTGATAGGGGAGGCAGCCTCCACGATCTTTGCGCGTGGATTCAGCTTCATTATATTATTTCTAACTGCATTAATTGACTCTAAGTTAGCTGAATCAATTTTATTGATTACTACCACATCGGCAAGCAGTACATTTGTTCTTCCCGGGAAGTAATTAAGTTCATGTCCGGCTCTGTGAGGGTCAACAACTGTTATTGTCAAATCACTTTTATAGAATGAAGTATCGTTATTGCCGCCGTCCCAAATGATAATCTTTGCTTCTTTTTCAGCCTGCCTAACAATAGCCTCATAATCAACTCCCGCATAAATAATATTTCCCCGGGATACATGCGGCTCATATTCTTCCATTTCCTCAATAGTGCATTCATGCTTCTTGAGGTCAGATATTTTAGCGAATCTCTGCACTTTCTGTTTTTCAAGATTTCCATAAGGCATAGGGTGTCTGATGGAAACGGTTTTTTTTCTCAATTTCTGGAGTATCTCAACCACTTTTCTGGATGTTTGGCTTTTACCCGCACCTGTACGGCTTGCAACCACTGATATTACTGGCTTTGAAGACCTGATCATAGTATCTTTAGACCCAAGCTGCATGAAACTTGCGCCAGCCGCATTAACAGCAGCACCCTTTGACATTACATAATTGAACGGAACATCAGAATATGAAAATATGACCTGGCTGATCTTGAATTTCTTTATTAGACCTTCAAGTTCAGATTCTGGATAAATGGGAATACCATCTGGATAAAGTTCACCTGCTAGACTCGCAGGGTATTTACGTCCGTCAATATTTGGGATCTGTGTTGCTGTAAAGGCCACAACGTTGTACAAAGGGTTATTTCTGTAAACAACATTGAAGTTATGGAAATCTCTGCCCGCAGCACCCATTATGATCACATTAATTTTACTCATTTTGGCTGGAATTAGTTATTAAACATTTACAAATATACCCGTTTGTATTTAGTGCTACAATGATATAAGTCATTTATTTTGAGGGTTGTTACAGGCTTTTTTGCATCTAAAGCGGTTAGATGCAATTATTGTTTTATGTTTGGTTTGTAGTCCGTTAATTTGGATCTCAATTCGTCAATTTCCGATACTTTAAATGCAAGTGATTCATTTCTGAGCTTTTTCTGAAGAATGTTGTTGTTCACTTGAATTTGTATCAGTCTCTGCTCAAAATACTCTTTCAGAGCTGCAATTTTTAGATTAACTGACTCCACTGCATATTTACCTGTTTCAGTATTAGGTAATTCAATTCTACTGCATTTATCTATGGCTGTATTAATTGAATCAACTGACATCTTGAGCCTGTCTATATCATTAAGAATCAAGCCCTCATCTGCATCATTCTGATAGCTCCGCATTTGCCTCAAATGAGACTGTTCGCTGATGAAAACGGTATCAAGCATACTCAAAGCATTCTGCCAGCCCGTTTTCCATTCATCCTGAGAGATGAGTGAAGAACTAATCAAAGATAATGTAAAGAAGAATATGTAAAAAAGTTTTTTCAAAGTACTTTTGGTTTGGTTTGGAATAACAATAACAAATCTAATTAACAGTTACATTAAAAGCAAACGGGGAAAAGGGTGAGAATAAAATGAAATAATGGTAAGAAAAAATATTGAAAATCAACAGAATTGACACTATTGTTAAAGAAAAGAGAAATAATATATATTATGTAAAGTTAATTGTTTTATGAATTACGGCTTTTTAACTTTAACTTCTTTTTTGCAGCTCTGTATTCCCCTTTTCTTTCGGTTGTCACAGTTTGATTTCACCTTAAAATGTATCGCCGTATTTGTAACCGGAGGTTGGTGAATCACTGAAATCTACGACTGGTACGAAAAATGTTCAAACATGATACAATGTAACTGGAGATCTTCATGGCAAGACGCTCTGTGATGATCGAGTTTTTCAGACAAAGACCTCTGATATTTATTATATAATTGATAAAATGCTTAAATTCTCTTATTTTTGTAAATGGATATAAATTTCTACCTCGTATTAGCTTTACTATTATTTTCAATCGGAGTAATTGGCGTACTAACTAGAAGAAATGCA
>JAUQWT010000383.1 GCA_030835005.1 Ignavibacteria bacterium
AAAACCATCTGCTAAGGTGAACGCAAGCTCCTGCACTGCAGTTGAACCGGCCTCGCGGATATGATAACCGCTGACAGATACCGGGTTGAATTGCGGGACGTTATCCCTGCAATACTCTATCATATCAACAATTATTCTCATCGAGGGCTCAGGGTGATAAATAAATTCCTTCTGTGCGATGTATTCTTTTAATATGTCATTTTGCAGTGTGCCGCGGAGTTTATTGAACGGAACTCCCTGCGCTTCGGCAACGCCCAGGTAGAACGCAAACATCATTGCTGCGGGTGAGTTGATAGTCATTGAGGTTGAGACTTTATCAAGCGGAATACCATTGAAAAGGATCTTCATATCTTCAAGAGAAGAAATCGCAACGCCGCAAATCCCAACTTCGCCTTCTGCCAGTTCATCGTCAGAATCCCACCCCATTAATGTCGGCAGGTCAAACGCAGTAGAAAGTCCGGTTTGCCCATGCTCTAAAAGGTACTTAAAGCGTTCATTGGTATCTTCAGGTGAGCCAAATCCCGCAAACTGGCGCATTGTCCACAATTTGCCGCGGTAGAGATTGTGATGAATACCCCGTGTATATGGAAACTCTCCCGGCAGGCCGATCTCTTTGTTGTAATCAATATTTTCAACATCTTCAGGAGTGTAAACTAGATCAATATCTTCTCCGCTTAAAGAAGTGAACTTCATTCCACTGGTGGGAATTTTATCTGCGGTTTCAAGCCACTCTTTCTTTGATGTACTTTTGTTTGTAAGCGGGCTTTGCTTTCCATTACTATTGGACATATTCTATTTAATTAATTATGTACTTATCGTAAAACGGTAAAAATAGTAATTTATATCTTACATTTCTATCCTAATTAGTTTATGCTCAGTTTTGCAGATCTGCTCAATATAGTAACTATTTGATCTCAAAAAGGGTTCTAATGTTGCTAAGTGGCTTTAAATATTAGTGGAAATTGAGTAATTTCGATGAATTCATGATAAAATCAACAGGCATAATAAACGGAGAATTAACCCAGGGCGAGATCGAACGTTACAGCCGTCATCTGGTTATTCCCGAATTTGGCATGGAAGGCCAATTGAAGCTAAAACAGGCCAGAGTACTGATCATTGGCGCAGGGGGACTTGGCTCTCCAATTGGCATGTATCTTGCAGCAGCGGGAATCGGTAAGATCGGCATTGTTGATTTTGACACAATAAGCTATTCTAATCTTCAGAGACAGTTATTGTATTCTACTAATGATGTTGGCCACCCGAAAACCGAACTTGCAAAACAACGGCTATTGGAAATAAATCCGAATGTGGAAATTGTTACTTATGATACCAGGCTGACTAAAGATAATGCTCTTGAAATTCTTAAGGATTACGATTTAATTGCAGACGGAACGGATAATTATGCAACTCGATACCTTGTAAATGACGCTTGCATACTTCTTGGCAAGCCGTTTGTTTATGGAAGCATTTTGAGATTTGACGGACAGGTTTCTTTTTTTGATCCCAAGACCGGGCCATGTTACAGGTGTTTGTATCCTGAACCGCCTTCGCCGGGAGAAGTACCTTCATGCGAGGAAGGAGGAGTGCTTGGAGTTCTGCCCGGAATTATCGGAAGTATTCAGGCCAACGAAGCTATAAAATATGTTATCGGCAAAGGAGAGCTTTTACAGGGCAGGCTTTTGATGCTGGATGCATTAGAGATGTCCTTCAGAGAACTTAAATATTCTAAAGATCCGAATTGTCCTGCATGTTCTGAAGATCCTTTGATAACTGCATTACTTGATTATGAACTGTTCTGCGGAACTAAACAAAATAATAATTTAAACGAAAAGAATATGAGCGACTTTTCAGAATGGGAAATATCGGTTGAAGAGTATAAAGAAAAATCAGATAAAGATAGTAAACATTTTCTGCTTGATGTGAGAGAAGAGTTTGAAACTAAGATAGCATCCATTGGCGGCCACCTGATACCGCTGAGCGAACTAAGAGACAGGATCATAGAATTACCGGAAGATAAGAATGCGGAAATTATTGTTTACTGCAGAACTGGTAACCGCTCTCATCATGCAACGATGTATCTCAAAGAACAGGGGTTCACTAATGTCAAGAACCTGCTTGGGGGAATTCACGCGTGGCACGACAGGATTGACCCGGAAGTAAAAAAATATTAAAATGGAAACTGCAGAGCTAACCCAAAACGAAATCCAAATATCACCTTTAAACCTGGAAGAAGAGATCCTTGCTCTGAAGAAAAAACTTAATGCTGTTATCCTTGCTCATTATTATCAGGAATCAGAAATACAGGACCTCGCAGATTTTATCGGTGATTCGCTGGAGCTATCGAAACGTGCAGCCTCAACTGATGCTGATATAATTGTTTTTGCCGGTGTGCATTTTATGGCTGAAACGGCGAAGATACTTAATCCCACAAAGAAAGTTCTGCTTCCTGATCTAAATGCAGGATGCTCACTTGCCGAAGGCTGTCCCGCGCCGCTGCTCAAAAGATTCATAGAAGATAATCCGGGCCATATTGTGATCAGCTATATAAACTGCTCAGCTGCGGTTAAAGCTCTGAGCGATATTATCTGTACTTCGTCAAGCGCTCTTAAAATTGTTGAGCAAATACCGCCGGAGCAGAAGATAATTTTTGCCCCTGATAAGAATCTTGGCAAATATATCATCAAAAAGACCGGAAGAGATATGCTTCTTTGGCAAGGGAGCTGCATTGTTCACGAAACTTTCAGCGAGCGGAAAATACTGTTACTGAAAGCAGAATACCCTAACGCTTTGCTCATTGCTCACCCGGAGTGTGAAGAAGCAGTATTGAATTCTGCGGATTTTGTCGGCTCAACAAGCGCTCTTCTGAATTTTACAGCAAGCTCGCCTGCAAATGAATTTATTGTAGCAACCGAAGAAGGCATTATTCACCAGATGCAGAAACGCTCGCCGGACAAGAAATTTATACCCGCTCCGCCGAATGCAAATTGTGCATGCAATGAATGCCCCTACATGAAATTAAACACGATGGAAAAGCTTTACCTTTGTATGAGGGACGGCAAACCTGAGATCACACTGGATGAAGAGATCAGATTGAAAGCATTAAAACCAATACAAAAGATGCTTGAGATGAGCTGAGTAAAAACTTTATCAATAACAATTGAACTTAATTCAATTCAAAAGAAACCCGGACGGAACAACTTTCCATATTAAAATGGATGATGGTTTCGAAGCAGATATCTCATCTCAAAAGCTGCGTGATAACTGCCCGTGTGCAGGATGTAAAGGCGAAGAAGTACTGCTGCACAAATATGTGCCCCTCCATCAGAAACCGGCTACGGTTGAATCGTACATGCTTGATAAAGCAGAAATTAAGGGTAATTACGGTATCCAGCTTAGCTGGAAGGATGGCCATGATACAGGAATTTATAATTGGGATTACCTTAAGTTACTCGCAGATAAAAGCTAACCGGGATCATTAAACTTTCCGGTCATTTTAATGTTGAATTTCCGCCTTTATTACCTTATTATTATTATTCTCTCCACTAATAGAAAACATTATGAAAAATAAATACATTTTAACAGCCATATTTCTGTTATTC
>JAUQWT010000049.1 GCA_030835005.1 Ignavibacteria bacterium
TTACTTTGGATTCATTTGGCTGCTTCTGCCAGCCTGAGTAATTTGCGCCGGCATATTCGAGATATATTTTGAATTTCATATTGTGTGATACAAAGATACGAAGAGATATGTGAAGTTAAATTGTAATTTTTGATATGTTAACGATAACTTAATCCTAAAAAAAAGAGAGGGCACTATTGCCCTCTCCGCGATCTTTAGAAATAGAAAAAACCTTACTCACCAAAGTTCCTGAGAGAAGGGGCAATTCTTTGACCGCCGGTATTTCCGGGAGCGCCTACTCTTTTTTGCGGATTTGGTTTTTTTGGTGTATCGTCATTATCACAAGAGCTTCCCGAAAGCGCATTTGAAGAACAATTCCACCAGTCTTTAACATAATTCAAATGTTTATTGATCCAGCTGGTTTTCTTTACTACATTTGTCGGGTTCCTGATAGAGTTCATTGCATCGCTCTGGTGTTTATCGCTGTTAAAACCATCTGTCACATTTGATTCCGATCCCTTGCCGGGATTATTTGAATCTTTTTTATACTTTGCGATCTTTTTGAAGTAATCATTAGCAGTGGTCAAGCGCGCTTTATACAATGCTGCAGAAGGATCCTGCGGATAGCTTTTGAATTCAGTAACATTCTTTAACTCTTTGCCGTCACCTCTTATCATCCAGCCGAAGTTTTCAATTAATTCTTCTTCGCCGGGATTTACACCTGTATATTTTACAGATTTAAACCTGTAAACAGGATAGAATTTTCCGTCATCAGCTTTCAGAACATCGCTTCCCGGTTCATCCATGAAAACTATATCTATTTTGTTCCCGTCTTTTTCAAACTGTGTAATTCTGTTTAACGCATCTCTTTGAATATTAACGGACTCAGGGCGATAAAGTTCAAGAACAGACCTTCGGTATCCATCAGGCATTAACCTCATAAAGAAACCATCGCCAATATAAGCCCAGTTACCCGGGTTGACCTGCTTTTTTAACATGCTTGAAGGGGGATCGCCCGGCAGAACCGCCATTTGTTCAATTTCTTCAAATGAACTGGATGGGTCGGTAATTTTGCCTCTTAGATCTTTATAAAACTTTGCTGTGGATTTTATTTCGTCAGGCAGGAGATCCAGAGGAATATCGCTTATGCCCACACTCAAGCGTGCTATTTCGGCATCGCTAAGCAGAGGGCGTACCCTTAGTTGAAGTGCCGGATCAAGATCGGTAAATTTAGCGCCGTAAATAATTGACCAGAGCAAAAGCTGGATATCTTTTTGAGCAATATCAGGATGATCGGCAGACCGCGTGAGGATACCGGTAACAATGTCATCAAGCTTTCCTTTTATGGGAGCGATCAAATGTCCGCTTCCTTTTGTGGGGCCATGCGTTCCGGCTTTAAGGCAGTAACTTTGAACTGTCATCCTGTAAAATCCGGGGCCAAGCTCTGAGTTATAATTTGCGGGCTCAACGGGATCGACATATCCTTCAATATCTTCAATCCAGAATGCAACCGGATATGCATCATCAATTGAAGTAGTGATATTTTTTTCTTCCAGTAATTCCGGAACTGCAGTTTTTTTGATCAGGTCATCTAACTGGGCATTGATGAACATTGGAGTAAGGAAAAGAATTGCTAAAATCAGTTTTGTAAACATAACATGCCTCCTCTAATCTTTATTATATTTATGCAAGATATACAAAAAATATTGATTATAATAATAAAGACTAGGGGTTATCAGAAACCGGTAGAGTAAATACAATGATTATTATGATGAAAACGAGAAATTATTTCTCTTTACTTAAGAGTTCTGAGCTTTCCTGCCGAAGAGGAGTTTATCTAAGCTGTACTTGCCTGCGCCAAGAAAAATCAATGCCATGAAGACGGAAAACATTTCCATCGGGTAGATAGCGCGTGCCCATGGGTCGAGTTTCATTAAATGCTGAGAAGATGCGATGACCATTGTAAATGCCATGAATACAGCCGCAGGGCGGGTGAAGAGTCCGAATATTAATAGTATTCCGCCACCGAATTCGGAAGCTGATGCCATGAATCCCCAGAATGTTGGCGCGAAAGTTATCCCGATATTTGCCATTGCGCCGCCTATCTTAGTCCATAACT
>JAUQWT010000384.1 GCA_030835005.1 Ignavibacteria bacterium
AAAGAAGAGGCAACTTCCAGATTTGATGCATAACTGCCATCCATGCTCAGTATAACCGTGTCTTCACCTGAATCCGCTTCGACCATGAATTCTTCGGATTCACTTCCTCCCATTGCGCCACTGAATGCAGTAACTGTAAAAAACTTCAATCCGCATCTTGTAAATATATTTCTATAAGCTAAAGCATTTTTTTCGTAAGATACGTCTAAGCCTTCCCAGGTTGCATCAAATGAATAAGCATCTTTCATAGTAAATTGCCTGCCCCTTAATACTCCACCTCTTGGACGCGGCTCATTCCTGAATTTAGTTTGTATCTGATACCAGATCTGAGGAAGATTCTTGTATGAAATGATATTTGGCTTTGCAATTGAAGTGAATACTTCCTCGTGCGTTGGAGCAAGTACAAGTTCTCTGTTCTTTATCCTGAAAATATCATCTCCATACGCTTCAAGTCTTCCAGTCTCCTCCCACAGTTCATTTGGAGAAAGTCCGGGCAGCAAGAACTCATTTCCTCCGATTGCATCCATTTCTTCTCTCACTATTTGCTCAATTTTCCTGAAAACTCTCAACCCTAGCGGCAAATATGAGTATACTCCAGCGGTGAGTTGCCGTATCATGCCGGATCTTACCATTAGTATATGAGAGGGAATTACTGAATCAGAGGGTACTTCTTTTAGAGTAGGTATAAAATACTGGCTAAATTTCATTTATTTCGCTTTCATGGCTTTTTTTATAAGCACAAATATAGACTTTCATTTCATTCATCTCAATGAAAAACGCTCAAATCTCGAAAAATTCAAAACAATACCACTTTGAGGGTATTGATATAATACGACTTAGATGGCATTTTTCACTAACCAATCTTTATTGATATAGTTCGAAAGGAGTCTGAATTGAAAACTCTAAATTTAAATGAAAAGAAACTTCAGAAATTCAATATTGTTGTGTCATTGATCTTCATGTTTTTGCTATTCTTATTTTTCAATATTTCTCTTTTTTACTGATTGTATTTTGAAAAGGGTCTAAGAGGCGTTCCTTAATGGAACGCCTTTTTTCTAACAGGAAACATATTAGACAATTAAAGGTTACGCGTTCACGTTGCTCTCAATACTGATATTTCTATTGTATTTACTTTGATTAAACAATAATTTTACAGCATAGCATTTAAAAAATCAGGAGGATTTATGAAACAACATATTCGCTTTATTGCGATACTATTTGTTTTGATCTGTTATTTGATTATAAGCGCAAACACTAATTCCCAATCCTGGAATGCGCTTGGAAGCGGTACTAATGGAACCATTAATGCCGCTATTGTTTTTAACGGAGATCTAATTGTTGCAGGAAGTTTCTCTTCGCCCGGAAACAACATTGCGAGGTGGAACGGAACGTCTTGGAGCAGTTTAGGCACGGGTCTTAACGGAGTGGTACACTCAATGACAATTTATAATAATCAGCTAATTGCGGTGGGCGCATTTAACAATCAGGGCAATAATGTTGCAAGCTGGAACGGTAGTGCATGGAGCCCTGTTGGACTCGGCACTAATGATACTGTTTATGCAGCAGTTGTTTATAATAGTACACTTAGAATTGGCGGCAAGTTCACAAATGCAGGAGGTGTAGCATGCAGCAGGCTTTCAGGTTGGAATGGTACTCAATGGTTCCAGATGCCAAATGGCGCCAATAACGGTGCAAACAACACAGTATACGCACTAACGGTTTTTGGTTCTGATCTGGCAATTGGAGGAATATTTACAGTTGTCGGGAATGGTGTAAATGCAAACAGAGTAGTCAGATATAATTCAGGCACCGGAGTATATACTCCGCTTGGTTCAGGAGTTGATAACAATGCGGTTTATTCGCTTGCGATTTACTCCAGTCAGCTGTACGTTGGAGGCAGTTTTACAACTATTGGCGGTATTTCGGTCAGCAGAATAGCTAGATGGACAGGTTCAAACTGGAACACTGTTGGGGCAGGGGCTAACGGAGATGTAAGATCATTCACTTTGCAGGGAGCAAATCTGATAGTTGGCGGTGCCTTCACAAACGCCGGCAACTCAGTGGCGTCATGGAACGGATCAGCTTTCAGTACCCTTGGTTCCGGTATAACAGGCGGCACACCTAGCGTGAATGCTTTAACAGTATGGAGCAATGTACTTGTAGCGGGCGGCAGTTTTACTACTGCCGGCTTGACTGATGTTCCCGCCTCTAATGTTGCGGGCTACGGAGCAATACCTGCAGCTCCAACTCTGATTTCGCCGAATGACGGTGCCACAGGAGTTTCAGTTACTCCTTTGCTTGATTGGAGCACAGTTACTTCGGCTACTACATATGGAGTTCAGGTATCAACAAATCCTAATTTTACCGCAATTGTAATAAATCAAACGGGGATCGGTACTTCACAGTATTCAGTACCTGGAAGTCTGAACAATAACACAACTTATTTCTGGAGAGCAAATGCAGCAAACGGACTGGGCACCAGCCCCTTTTCTTCGATCAGATTTTTCACAACGGGTCTTGTTGGTGTTGTAAATAACCAGGAGATTCCGTTGACATTTAGGCTCTATCAGAATTTTCCGAATCCGTTTAACCCTGTAACTAAGATCAGGTTCGATCTTCCCGCAAATAATTCAGATGAAAACTTGAAGCTTACAGTTTATGATGTAAGCGGAAAGCTTGTTAGTGAGCTTCTGAATACAACATACATTGCAGGAAAATGGGAAGTGGTTTTTGATGCTTCAGGAATTGCATCAGGTGCATACTTCTATAAGATTCAGGCAGGAAACTACACTGATATAGTTAAGATGGTAGTTGTAAAATAAGACATTTTTTTGATTCAGGGCCGGTCTTAAGCTGAGTTCTCAGAAAAACAGACCCCGCACTTTTGTGTGCGGGGTTTTTCTGTAATCTTTACCTAACAAACCTTTATTTCTGTGCAAAATTCGATATTTTTGAACTTCAGGATTAATATTATATCGTTGTATTTCCAAAATTTATAAGATAATTTTGACATATAGCTTTTAAAAAAATGGGAGGAATTATGAAACAAGATTCTCGCTTTAGGGCGATACTGTTTGTTTTAGTCTGTATTCTTTTTGGAAGCGCAGCTGTTAATTCTCAATCATGGAATGCGCTTGGAAGCGGCACTAATGGAACAATTAATGCCGCTATTGTTTTTAACGGTGATCTGATAGTTGCAGGAAATTTCACAACGCCCGGCAATAATATTGCGCGGTGGAACGGAACTTCCTGGAGCAGTTTAGGCACCGGTGTTAACGGAGCTGTTTATGCATTGGCAATCTTTAACAGTCAGCTTGTAGTTGCAGGCGCATTTAATAATCAGGGCAATAATATAGCACGGTGGAGCGGATCTACATGGAGCACACTTGGCCTTGGTACAAATGACACAGTTCATGCACTGGCTATTTATTCCGGCTCGCTTCGTGTTGGAGGCAAGTTCACCAATGCAGGTGGAATTGCATGTTCAAGGATTGCATCATGGAACGGTTCAACATGGTCTGCTATGGGAACAGGCACAAACGGAGCGATCTATTCAATGACTACATCAACTGATCTTTACATAGCAGGCAGTTTTACAAGTGCAGGCGGCAACACAAATGCCAGAAGGATCGCCAGGTATAACGGTTCTTATAATGCACTGGGGACGGGTATTGATAATAACTCTGTTTATGCGCTTACCGTTTATTCAAGCCAGCTTTATGTGGGCGGCAACTTCTCAACAATCGGCGGAATTCCGGTAAATAATCTTGCAAGGTGGAGCGGATCTAACTGGAACTCAGTTTTAAGCGGAACCAACGGTGATGTCAAATCGTTTGTTGTACAGGGTTCAAACCTTATTCTGGGCGGGTCGTTTACCGGTATTGGAAATGCAATTGCTTCGTGGAACGGCTCAGCATTCAGTACACTGGGTTCAGGAATAACCGGCGGTGCGCCAAGCGTGAATGCTTTAACTGTATGGAGTAATGTACTTATTGCAGGAGGCAGTTTCACTACTGCAGGGTTGATAGATGTTCCCGCATCTAATGTTGCCGGCTACGGGGCAATTCCCGCTGCACCAACACTTGTTTCACCTGCTGACGGAGCGACCGGCATTTCTGTTACTCCATTGCTTGACTGGAACACTGTATCTGCGGCTACAACTTACGGAGTGCAGGTTTCAACAAATCCGAATTTTACATCAATTATCATCAACCAAACAGGGATCGGGTCATCACAGTACACAGTACCTGCGGGTCCTTTGAACAATAACACTACTTATTTTTGGAGAGCAACTGCTGCTAACGGACTTGGAACAAGCCCATTTTCAACAATAAGATTCTTTACAACAGGACTTTTGGGGATAATAAACAACCAGGAGATTCCATTAGCTTTCAGGCTCTATCAGAATTTCCCCAATCCGTTTAATCCGTTAACAAAGATAAGGTTTGATCTTCCTGCAAATAATAATGCAAACGAAAATTTGAGATTAATTATTTACGATGCAAGCGGAAGAGTTGTAAGAGAATTACTGAATACTCAATACACTCCAGGCGTTTGGGAAGTAGAATTTGATGCATCAGGGATCGCTTCAGGCGCTTATTTCTACAAGATTGAGGCTGGAAGTTATTTTGATATTAATAAGATGATACTTGTAAAGTAGAGTTGTTCAGTAGATATTGAATATGACAAAAGGGGCGTTAGCCCCTTTTGTGTTTGCATTTGCTGCAAAGATTATTTCACTAACACCATCTTCTTGCCCTGCACAAACTCACCCGCTTCAATTCTATAGAAATACACACCAGAGGCATAATTAGAGCCATCGAACTTAACATTATAGTATCCTGCTTTTTGGAAATCATTCACAAGCGTTTTGACTTCTCTGCCGAGTATATCATATAT
>JAUQWT010000385.1 GCA_030835005.1 Ignavibacteria bacterium
AGTATTAAGTATTTTCTTACCCGTTGAAGTTTCTACTTCTCTTCCGTCGATTTTCTGCATAAGGTCATTCATATCTGCGGCGATAAGATCAATCACACTATCTTTCAATGCTTCTGTTTCAGTGATAGATACACTTTTCCTAACAGCATCTTCAGCCCAGATTACATTACGTTTCCTTTTTTCGCTTATCGAGCGGATGAATGCTGCGGCATCGTTAGTAACTTTTTCGCTCATGGTTGAGTCCATCCCGCCCTGTGTGTTCACCGGATGTGATGCTCCTATATTAGTGCCCGGCGCCATAACAGCAATGTTAGAGGCAAGCGTTATGAATACTCCGGCAGAAGCCGCCTGTGAGCCGCTTGGAGATACGAACACAATTACTGGAATAGGTGAAGTAAGCAGATCGCTTACTATATATCTTGTTGATTTAAGCAAGCCCCCCGGTGTGTTAAGCTCTATTACAAGGCACTCTGCACCTTTGTTTTTGGCTTCTTCGATCGCCTTATGAATATAATCTGAAGTTGAAGGGTTAATAGAGCCGTCTATTTTTATGAGGTAAACTTCCGGTGTTTTTTGCGATACAGCTTCACCGCAAAAGGCACATAACAGGGCAAACAGAAATATTGATCTCAGATAGACTTTCATATTTGGTTTGATTATTAACAAAAATAATGAAAAATTAGCTCAAATAATCAGCATATTTTAAATATTTCTATTGAATTATAGCCGAAAGTTGTGTATATTTGTACCGTTATTAACTCTCATCATATAACACCCGGATTTAATTTAATTCGAGATTTATCTGTTACTTTCTGAGATTATCCCAAAAAAACTTCCAGATATTACAAATCCAAACTAAAATAAACTAATTTAATTGCATTATGGCATCAGAGAAAAAAGAAGATATTAAGCCTTCTATGGACGTAGTTGAGCTAAAGAAGAAAAAAATTGGAGACCTTTATGAAATTGCAAAGGCCTTAAAGATGGAAGGTTACAGCGACCTAAGAAAACAGGAACTCATTTACAAGATCCTTGAAACGGGCACTCAAAAAGACGGAGTAGCTTACAGCAAGGGCGTACTGGATGTTTTGCCTGATGGTTACGGTTTTCTGAGGTCATCTGACTATAATTATCTTTCATCCCCGGATGACGTGTATGTTTCTCCGTCACAGATCAAAAAGTTTGCGCTCCGCACAGGTGATACCGTAAGCGGGCAGGTAAGGCCGCCAAAAGACGGTGAAAGATTTTTTGCGCTTTTAAGGGTAGATAAAGTTAACGGTGTTGACCCGGAAAAGATGAGAGAAAGAACTCTCTTCGATAACCTTACTCCGTTATATGCCAACGAGAGGCTTAACCTGGAGATATCTCCCGGCGAGTATGTCACAAGGATAATGAATCTCTTCATGCCAATTGGAAAAGGAAACAGGGGTATGATAGTTTCTCCGCCAAAAGCAGGAAAAACTATTTTGCTCCAGCAAATAGCAAATGCAATTTCAAAGAACCATCCCGAAGTAGAGCTTATAGTACTGCTTATTGATGAGCGTCCCGAAGAAGTAACAGATATGGAGCGTTCTGTAAAAGCGGAAGTGATAAGCTCAACCTTTGACGAACCGCCTGAAAGGCACGTCCAGGTATCGGATATAGTTCTTGAAAAAGCCAAGAGATTAACCGAAGCAAGAAAAGATGTTGTAATACTCTTAGATAGTATTACCCGTCTTGCAAGGGCGCATAATACCGTAGTTCCGCACAGCGGAAAGATACTTTCCGGCGGTGTTGATGCAAATGCGCTTCACAGGCCAAAAAGATTTTTCGGCGCAGCACGTAATATTGAAGAAGGCGGCAGCTTAACCATTATAGCTACTGCCCTTGTTGAAACAGGAAGCAGAATGGATGAAGTAATTTTTGAAGAGTTCAAAGGTACGGGCAATATGGAAATTGTGCTTGACAGGAAACTTGCCGATAAGAGAATTTTCCCGGCCATTGATCTAAATAAATCAGGAACACGAAAGGAAGAATTGCTGCTTGATGAAGAGGAGCTAAGCAAAGTTTGGCTGCTCAGAAAGATACTCAGCGATTACTCGCAGGTTGAAGCAATGGAATTCCTCCTTGGTAAAATGAAAGGAACAAGAAACAACAAAGAGTTCTTAAAGAGCATGAACTCATAGTTCATAATGTTGTTTCAGTGTTCTCAAAATCGAAGGTGAAGACCGGGATTCAATGAAAAAAGAGATTATAATTAATTCGAATGCCGATGAAAACAGGATCGCAATTACCGAAGACGGCAAGCTATCCGAGCTTTTTATTGAAAACGAAGAGTATGAAAAAGTAGTCGGCGATATATACCTGGGCAAAGTGGCAAAAGTCATTCCGGGTATAAAAGCAGCATTTATAGACCTGGGATTTAAGCAGGACGCATTCCTCCATTTTTCGGATGTTGGCGACCAGGCTGAAGACCTGAAGACATTACTCGGCGAAGATTCTGAAATAGATGACGACGATGATGATGAAGAAGACACTCCCCCCCAAAGAAACCAGCAAAACGGCAAGAGAGGAAGAAGTCCGCTCCCGCGTTTGGAGCGCGGTCAAAGGATCATTGTGCAGATAACCAAAGAACCCGTCGGCAACAAAGGCGTTCGGGTTACTTCTAAAGTCTCTCTTCCCGGCAGATATCTGGTATTCCTTCCGTTTGAAAATAAAGTCAATGCTTCAAAACAGATCCAGAATTTGCGTGAAAAACGCAGATTGAAAAATATTGTAAGAAATTACCGTAATTCGCGCGGCCTTGAATTCGGAGCAATAATTCGCACTGTTGCAGAAGATACAGAAGATAAGGCTATTTTAGAGGATCTGGAAAACTTGTACAACACTTGGAAGGACATTGAAAAGCAAGTGAAGACCGGTACTCCCCCTGTACTGTTATTCAAAGATCTATCCGTCACAACAGGAGTTATCCGAGACCTCTTCAGAGATGATGTTGAAAAGGTTATAGTTGATAATAAGAAGATGCATAAGGAGATCCAGAATTATGTCAGGATCAACTCCCCTGCTCTTTTAAACAAGGTTGAGCTGTATAAAGGCTCGAAAGCACTGTTTGATAACTACGGGATCGAACAGGAAATACATTTGACACTTGGCAAACGTGTACCGCTGAAGATCGGCGGGCATTTGATCATTGAAAAGACAGAGGCAATGTATGTTATTGATGTCAATAGCGGCAAGTATGCTAAAAGTAAAGACCAGGAAACCAATTCGCTTAAAACAAATCTTGATTCGGCCAGAGAGATCGTCAGGCAAGTCAGACTTAGAGATTTGGGAGGTATCATTGTAATAGATTTTATTGATGTGTACGACGATAAGAACAAGAAAAAGGTTTATGATGAACTGAAAAAAGAATTCCGCAAAGATAGGGCAAAAGTCACTATTTTACCAATGAGTGAATTCGGTCTGGTTCAGATAACCAGGCAAAGGGTAAGAGAAAACGTAGTTCGTTCAATAACAGAACAGTGCCCATTATGCGGCGGCAGCGGAATCATAGAGAGTTCAACAAACATCCTGACCAGAATAGAAAGATGGATAAAGCGCTATAAGCTTGATAAATCGCGTGCATCCGGAAAATTGGTACTGAAGGTCCACCCGATGGTTTTTAAGCATCTCAAAGAAGGAACCATCAGCAACATGACAAGACTTGCATTCAAGTATCTTCTTAGAATATCTCTTGAGGAAGATTCATCTCTTGCATTCCAGGAATTCCGTTTTATTCAGGTCAAAACAAAAGAAGACATTACTGCAAAGTATTCTTAAACATTGAGGCTTAAAACCGACATATTGGTAATAGGCAGCGGAATAGCAGGACTCTCCTTTGCGATAAAAGCTTCCAGATATGCCCGGGTTTTAATAATCACAAAAAAAGAATCTGCAGAATCAAACACTAACTACGCTCAAGGCGGCATAGCAACAGTAATATCACCGGATGACTCCTACGAAATGCATATCAAAGATACACTGGATTGCGGTGCCGGGCTGTGTCACAAAGAAGCAGTAGAGCAGATTGTGAAAAACGGACCTGAACTGATAAGAGAACTGATCGAACTCGGCGTCAAATTCAGCCGTGATGAGGGAAAGCTTGAGCTTGGCAGAGAAGGCGGCCACTCACAAAAACGTATCATTCATGCCAAAGACCTTACTGGCAAAGAGATAGAGAGAGCACTCCTTTATAATGTAAAACACAACAACAATATCAAAGTATTTGAACATCACTCAGCTATTGACCTTATAACCGAACATAATTTTATAAGAAAGACTGCCCCCAGAAAAAGAAATTGTTACGGCGCATATGTGTATGATGAGAAAAAGAACAGGATCAAAACAGTTTTATCAAAGTTGACAATAATTTGCACCGGCGGCATAGGACAAGTTTACCTGCATACAACAAACCCGGCCATAGCTACCGGTGATGGTATTGCAATGGGCTACCGCAGCGGCTGCAGGATCGGCGATATGGAATTCGTCCAGTTCCACCCTACCAGTCTATATCATGGCAATACTGAAAGCGATAACGCTCAGGCTTTTCTGATTTCAGAAGCAATGAGAGGAGCAGGCGCCGTGTTAAGGACTAGAAACGGCAAGGAGTTTATGCATAAGTATGACAAGCGTAAATCACTTGCACCGCGTGATATTGTAGCCAGGGCAATTGATAATGAAATGAAAAAGAACGGTGATGATTTTGTGTATCTGGATATCACTTCTTTATCAAAAGAAAAAATACGGCATGAATTTCCAAACATTTACAGGAAATGCCTTTCCATAGGTCTGGATATTTCAAAAAATTACATTCCCGTAGTACCTGCTGCCCATTATGGATGCGGTGGTATAGTCAGTGATCTTAACGGTAAGACATCGCTATCGAGGCTGTTTGTTCTTGGGGAATCATCTATGACAGGAGTACACGGAGCAAACCGCCTTGCATCAAATTCGCTGCTTGAGGCGCTTGTGTTTGCAGATAAGGCGAGCAAAGTATGTGAGAAAGATGTAAAATCGATTTCAGATAAGTACAATTCCAGCGTTCCCGACTGGGATGCTTCAGGGACTATAAATACTGAAGAATGGATACTAATTTCTCAGAACAAAAACGAAATTAAGCAGATAATGTCTAATTATGTTGGGATTGTGAGATCAAATCTCAGACTCCACAGGGCACTTAGAAGAATTAAGCTCATCCGGGACGAAATTGAAGTGTTTTATAAGAAAACCTGCGTAAATCGTGAACTTCTAGAATTACGAAATATGGTCTTAATCTCATATTTGATCATACGTTCTGCGCTTCTGCGAAAAGAATCGCGCGGCCTGCATTACAGTACAGACTATCCGAAAACAAACAAAAGATTTCAGAGAGATACGATTATTTCTAACAAAACAGTTTAGTATATACAGATGAGTTCAAAACCAATAATTCAGAAAAAAGAAATATTGACATATAAGCACAAAGCAGGATTGATGCTGGTTTCTCTCAGCGCTTTAGTGCTTGAGTTTACATTGATAAGAGTGCTTTCAGTATCGCTATGGTATCACTTTGCATTTATGATCATCAGTATTGCTTTGCTGGGCTTAGGAATCAGCGGAGTTACGATAATACTTTCAAAAAGGATCAATAAGGCTGAATTAAATTCTTTTCTGACCGTTACATCATTGCTTTATTCTTTATCTGTAATTGTTTCATTTGTTTTGTTAAACAGAATCCCATTCGACCCTTTCAGTTTACTCTTGGATTCTTATCAGATTATTTACCTGCCAATTTATTATTTACTGATAACACTTCCTTTTTTTCTTGCTGGGTTGATTATTGGACAGTTATTCAGCCGCTTCAGAACAAGCATAAATAAACTATACTTCTATGATCTTGTAGGTGCAGGTTTAAGCTGTTTTGTGTTTATTCTTGTTTTGCCAAAGTTCGGAGGTTCAGGAGGTATTGCAGCAGCATCAATGCTGGGATGCTTTGCAGTGTTTCTGTTTGCAATGGTAAAAAACAGGATGCAAACCATTGGGCTATTCTCTGCTTTCATATTAATGGTTGTTAACGGTCTTTTTCTAACGAATCCTGATGTTTATTTGCCAATCTCAATATCAACAAACAAGGTTTACGGGAATTATATGAACGAAAACCCTGACTTAAGGCTTCTGACAAAATGGAATTCATTCTCAAAAGTTGATGTATTGAAAGACGATGAAGAAGCAGTTGATGACTACCCTGTTTACACAGCAATTATCGATGCCGGCAATTCAACAACAAACATCCCTAAAGTACCAAACATATTAGACTCTTCAAGCAGGCCGCCATTTGATGCATCAAATTTAGCAATGCTTCTGAAGAGGGATGATACAGCAAAGGTCTTTATTCTTGGTTCAGGCGGAGGCGGAGAAATACTTTCCGCATTGACTAATAATGCTGGATCTGTTACTGCAGTTGAGATAAATCCGATATTGAACGATCTTGTTGAGAAGGATCTTGCGGGTTATTGGACAACAGGCCTGGCAAAAGATAAACGGGTTAAAATCATAACCGATGATGCACGCAGCTGGCTGAGGGGAAAGAGAATTAAGTATGATGTGATAATTAGTGCCCACACAATATCAGCATCAGCAACAAACAGCGGTGCAATGAGTCTTGTTGAAAATTATATTCTGACAGAAGAAGCGTTGAGAGAATACCTGCAGCACCTGGATATAAACGGAATACTTTACATTACCAGACCGGAGGCACAGATCCCAAAACTGGTGACTTCGATCAAAATTGCCCAGCAGAAAAACGGCGGATCAGATACAAAAACTCAGTTTTACCTGTTTAAGCGCCCGCCCGGCGAGTTTGAGAAAGACGTAAGCTACCTTTCGGGCGTCCTTTACAAAAAAAGCGGCTTCGATGAATTTGATATCCAGCGCCTGAAGACCATGACAGCATTATTGAATCTTGAGACGATATATGACCCAACCTCTAAGCAGGCCGGGATATTTAATGACATAATTCAAAGCAATGACATTTATGAAACAGTAAAACGATATCCTGATAGAAAGCTCCTTCCGGCTACTGATGACAATCCGTATTTTGAGCATAACACCGATTTTACTGATCTGAATATAAGCAATATCAAAGAGTCTTTTTCGCAGACCGATAGAGCTCTTGTTACGATGAGCCAAAGGCCGATTGCAGAATCTACACTTGTTGTATTGCTAATCCAAACCATTCTGATCTCCGGATTTCTGATTTTTCTTCCTATTTATCTGAGAACCCGGAAAGATCCTGAATTCAAAAAAATGAAGAAAGCCAAATATCTTCTGTACTTTGCACTATTAGGGCTTGGTTATATAATAGTTGAAATATGCCTCATCCAGAAGTTCACATTATTCCTTGGGCAGCCTGTTTACACAATGTTGACTGTAATTTCTACAATGCTGATATTTTCGGGGATCGGGAGTATGTTTTCCGAGAAGATAATCAGTTTGTTCAAAGGTAATGTGAATATTGTATATATTATTATTGCTGTTCTTACACTTTCACTTGGACTGTTGAATTCTTTGATATTCGAATCACTGGTAAGAACAGATATTTTATGGAGAGTAGTTATTTCAATTGCACTGATTGCGCCATTGGCATTATTTATGGGAATACCTTTCCCTTATGGAATGAGCAGAATAGATAGTAACGCCAAGTATCTTGTTGCTTATGGCTGGGGGGTAAACGGTTTTTTCTCAGTACTGGGAAGTGTTCTAGTTGTAATGTTATCTATGAGTTATGGATTCTTGACTGTATTTATAATCGCTGCTTTACTGTATCTGGCAGCAATGTTCACTGTTAAGAAATTGACATCAATTGCTGCAGTGAATGCAACGGTAAAGGGTTAAGTTTTCTTTTGCAGCTATTGACTAGGGGTATTACTTAACTGACACGTTTAATATTAACGCCAAGTTTTCTAAGTTTGCTATCAATATTTTCATATCCCCTGTCAATATAATGTATTCCATGAACAAGAGTCTCACCTTTTGCAAGTATTGCTGCAACAAGGTATGAAAATCCTGCCCTTATATCCGGAACAATGATTTCAGCCGATCTAAGAGGTGTCTTCCCTTTTATTACAGCACTATGATAATAATTTGTGCCGTTAAACCTGCACGGAGGACCAAGACAATCGTTAGTAAGTTCAATATTCGCACCCATCTTATTCAGCTCTTTAACGTAGCCAAATCTGTTTTCATAGACAGTTTCGTGAATTGTTGAAATACCTTTGGATTGCGTCAGTAATATTGTCATCGGTGGCTGCCAGTCCGTCATGAATCCGGGATGTACATCTGTCTCTATATTTATTGGCTTCAAATCTCCCTTATAATAAAACCTTATACCATTCTTAAGCACTTCATATCCTGCTCCTATAAGCCTGATAGTATTCAAAAAAGTAATCATATCCTTATGCTGGGCATCGTATATCAGAACTTCACCTTTTGAAGCAATTGCTGCGCATGCAAAAGAAGCTGCTTCTAACCTGTCCGGGATAACTCTGTGTTCGGCTCCGAACAATTTATCAACACCCGTAATGACAATTGTTCTATTTGTCTTAATATCAATAATCGCACCCATTTTCTGGAGAAGCATGATAAGGTCCATAATCTCCGGCTCAATAGCAGCGTTATAAATGGTTGTTTTCCCTAATGCAAGAGAAGCAGTTATGATGATATTCTCGGTTGCGCCAACAGAAGGGAATGGGAGAGTGATATCTGTTCCAACAAGTTTCTTGGCATTGAGCAGGAAGTGGTCTTTATGTTCCTTAATTGTCGCACCAAGCTTGATAAGAGCATCCAAATGAAAATTTATTGGTCTTGCCCCAATTTGATCTCCACCCGGTTTTGGTATCTTAGCCTCACCTACCCTCAGTAGCAGAGGTCCGGCAGTTAATACGCCAATCCTGTTAATTAATCCAAGTGAAGATGAAAACGATGTTTCGTGAATCTTTTTGGTCTGAACAATAAGTTCATTGTCACTGAACTTTCTGAAATGTGCACCAAGGGATTCAATTATTTTCCTAGTCACTAGAATTTCGCTGATACTTATTGGGCAATTCGTAATGTTTACAGGTTCATCAGTAAGCAGAGATGCGATAATTAGCTTTGAAGCTGCATTCTTTGCACCGCTAATCTTTAGTGAGCCATGTAAAGGCTTTCCGCCTTTAACAAGGAACTTTGCTGATTTATCGATAATTGGCATTTTGAGTAGTGGTTTGTTTTAACCTTCCCAGTAACCCATTGCACTATATTTTTTAGTGCGAAGGTCTAAGAACTTTTCCGGGTCAGTTTTTTCGAGATGTTTAAGCTCATCCAGAATTGCGAATTTCAAATTTTCTGCTGATTCTTTATGATTTCTGTGAGCCCCACCTTTTGGTTCCGGAACTATCCTGTCAACGATCTTATGCTCAATAAGGTCATTCGCAGTCAGCTGCAGAGCTTCTGCGGCTTGTTCTTTATAATCCCAGCTTCTGAAGAGTATGCTGGAGCATGATTCCGGAGAAATTACAGAATACCAACAGTATTCAAGCATCAAGATCCTGTCTCCAACGCCGATGCCAAATGCACCGCCCGATGCTCCCTCACCAATAATACAAACAATAATGGGCACTTTTAGTCTGCTCATCTCCATTATGTTCCTGGCAATAGCTTCAGCTTGGCCCCTTTCCTCAGCTTCCATACCGGGGTTAGCGCCGGGAGTATCTATCAGCGTTACAATTGGCCGGTTAAATTTTTCGGCAAGCTTCATCAATCTTAGAGCTTTTCTATAACCTTCCGGATTCATCATGCCAAAATTCCTGTAAATGTTCGATTTGGTATCTCTTCCTTTTTGCTGCCCAATGACCATAATAGGCTTGCCATCCATTGCAGCGAATCCGCCAACAACTGCTTTATCATCTCCGAAACTTCTGTCACCATGCATTTCAATGAAGTTCTCAGTCATAAGGTATATATAATCAAGGCTGTAAGGCCTTTCAGGATGCCTCGCAATTTGTACTATCTGCCATCTTGTCAGGTTTTTATACACTGAAGCACGCAATTCATTTACTTTTTTTTCAAGTTTACCAATCTCGTTGGAGATATCAAGACTATCGGAAAGGTTCCGCATTTCATCAATCTTGTTTTCGAGTTCAATAATTGGCTTTTCAAATTCCAGAATATATTTGCTCATAAGTACTGCACATTCTTTCTAAATAAAAACAGTGAAATTGTCTTCAACAAAATTTCCAGATCAAGCGCCAGCGACTGGTTCTTAGCATAGTAATAATTGAAATATTCAACTTCTTCCTGCCCTAAATTCTTATAATAATTTATCTGAACAAGCCCGGTCAATCCTTTTTTCCCCAAGTACTGCTTACCAAATGCGCTCTTATCCCATGTTGCCCTGCCTACAAAACTAAACTTCCCTGAAATAACTGAAGGTATCATGGTCAACTTGTTGACGAACTTAGACCCTTTGCTGTCCTTCTTGACAAACAAATTAGCAAATAATCCTATAGGATAAACTAGAATCAGACAAATTAAACCAAAAGATAAATCGAATAATCGTTTAACAAATATATTGAATTTCTTATTGATATTATATTCAATTTGCATTAGATAAATATCATCAATTTTATCAATAGCAGATTTCCCAAGAATTATATCACTATCTCCTGAGAGAATCTTGAAATTAATATTATCTTTCCTCAGAGTCCACATCAAATCAAGTATTGCCTGATTAGTAAGCTCACCTTTTGCAAATATCACATTCTTAACTTTACTGGCAATAATAATATCACCCAGGTTATTCAGGTTTCCAATAAAGCCATTTCTGTGATGCTTATCTGCCGAAATATAACCAATGAATTCGTATTCACTATCCACTCTTGTTTTCAATTTTGAAATAAATTTTTCAGTTTCCACATTTTTCCCTACAATCAGAGTCGGGGAAGTTCTGAAAATGCCTTTGCTTTTTGCATAACTAACAACTTTTGCTGCAAGTCTCCACAACATAATAAGAATAAAACCATTGAAAGCAGTTCTTAAAACCACAACTCTTGAGAAAGCATACTCATTGAAGAAATAAGTAAAAGACGATATAATGAAAAATCCGATAAGTATTCCGTTTAAGGGTTTGATTAATGAATATCGATTTATTCGGCTGTAGCTTCCGCTTACAATAAGTGTAATAATCCATATTACTGTATATACAATAATAACAACTGTATATGCTTCCATGGGGAAGACTTCAAACCTCTGCCGAATAGCAATAAGCATACCAACAACTAAAGCAACCGCATCCAGAAATATCATAAAATAAGAAACGAAGAATCTCTTCAAATATGAGATAAAAGCCCGGTACGTGATAGAGAACTTAATAAGTAGGTCCATTAGCCAGAACTTTGTCTTAAGATTTTTCTTCACAAAGATCTGCATCGCTCCGTAGAAATTGTTCACATAAGAAACGCTGCTTTTTTTTGTACTTTCTCCTTTGTAATGGATTATCGAAGTACCGGCAAAGTACATAATTTTATACCCTGCTTTTTTGATCTTAAAACACAAATCGAGATCCTCTCCGTACATAAAATAGTCTTCATCAAAACCTTTTACTTCATTAAAAATTTCCTTTTTGATGAACATAAAAGCTCCAACCAAAGCGTCAACTTCATATGTCTGGTCTTCATCAAGATATGTTAAGTTATATCTTCCAAATAGGCGGCTTTTGGGAAACAACCTGCTTAGTCCCAATATTCTGTAAACTGCGACCGAAGGAGTTGGATAACTTCTTCTGCATGCAAGATCAAGTTTTCCATTTGGCAATATAAGTTTACAAGTGACCGCACCCATTTTCGGATCAGATTCATAAAACTGCATTGTCTTTTCTAATGTATCTTCCTGCAAAACGGTATCCGGATTCAAAATAAGCAAATACATGCCGGAGGCTTCTCTTACTCCAAGATTGTTAGCCTTTGCAAAACCCAGATTCACTGGGCTATCTATGATTTTTATATTTTCAAAATGGGCAAATTTGGATCTTATATAACCGACACTTCCATCATATGAATTGTTATCTACAACTATTATTTCAATATCTAATTTCTTTGAAGCTGTCAATATAGAGCTAATACAATGCTCGAGCAGTTCTTTGACATTATAGTTAACAATTATTACTGAAATATCTTTCAAATGCTTATAATTTATTGAAGATTGACATCAATTTAAGCTTCCACACCATAAACATTGCTTCGTAAACAATCTTCCTTGACATTTTCGAAACTCCGGCCCGCCTGTCAATGAAAACTATCGGGATTTCGATAAGCTTGAACCCTTTTTTCCACATTCTGAATTTCATTTCAATCTGGAAAGAATATCCGTTGGATTTTACTTCATCCAGTTTGATCTGTTTCAATGAAGAGACTCTATAACACATAAAGCCTGCAGTCACATCCTTAACAGGCAAGAAGGTTATCATTCTTGTATAATAGCTTGCCCCAATACTTATCATCAATCGACTTAACGGCCAGTTTACAACTGCAATACCTTCAATATACCTTGATCCTACCACAAGGTCATATTCTTTGATCTTATCCAGAAAAGAAGGTATTGCTTCAGGGTCGTGTGAGAAATCAGCATCCATTTCGAAAACGTAATCGTAATTATTCTCAATCGCGAAATTGAATCCTCTTAAATAAGCAGTACCCAGTCCCATTTTATGGGGTCTTTCAATCATATGAACCCGAGGATTGTTAATACTTCTTACCAACAAATGAGTATTATCTGTAGAATTGTCATCAATTACGAGAATCTCGATCGAAACCCCATGGTAATCAATGCGAAGCAGTTCGTTGATAATATTGAGAATATTATCAGCTTCGTTATAAGTCGGTATTATAATTAATGCTCTTTTCAATTCATACTATAATCTATTATTAAATTGGATTACCTTTTCACTAATAAAATCGATCTGCTCATCCGTTAGTTCCGTATGCATAGGCAATGATATTATGTCTTTAGCTATCTCTTCGGTTACAGGAAAGTCTCCGGATTTATAATCATATTTATAGGCATGCTGTAAATGAAGCGGCACTGGATAATAGATCATTGATGGAATTCCGTTAGATTTGAGAAATTCCTGCATCTTATCCCTATTTTTTACCCTGATCGAATACTGATGAAAAATGTGTTTTACTCCGGGCATAACATAAGGGGTTTCTACATATCCTTCAAACCTTTTGTTATACTTTTGAGCTGCAACTAAACGGGCATCACAATATTCATCCAAGTACCTTAATTTTACATTAAGTATAGCTGCCTGTATAGAATCTAATCTGCTATTAACACCTAGAATTTCATGATAATATCTTTTTCGTGAGCCGTGTGATGTAATCATTCTGATCTTTGAGGCCAATTCTTCATCATTTGTGGTCAGCATGCCTCCATCCCCAAACGCTCCAAGGTTCTTGCTGGGATAAAAGCTAATACAGCCGATATCACCTATAGTACTTACGCTCTTACCACCGTAGAGAGCGCCCATAGCCTGAGCGGCATCTTCGATCACTATCAAGTTATTGGCCCTGGCAAAATCCATTATTCTATCCATTTCTGCAGGTTGACCGTACAAATGAACAGGCATAATACCTTTTGTTTTTGAGGTAATTTTCTCTTCAATTTTGTTTACGTCAATATTGTACGTTTTGGAGTCAATATCTGCATATACAGGCTTAGCGCCAAGCAGGGCAATTGTTTCTGTTGTAGCTACAAAAGTGAATGGTGTGGTTATGATCTCATCACCCGGTTTGACACCAATAGCCATCATAGCAATTTGAAGTGCATCAGTACCTGAAGCGCAACCTATTGCGTGATTGCACCCAAGATATTTCTCAACATTTGCTTCAAACTCGCGAACTGTCGGTCCCTGAATAAATTGAGAGGATTCTATGACCTCAGTTACTGCAGAATCAATCTCGCTCTTGATTTTCAGATACTGAGTTCTTGTATCAACCATTTGAATCTGTTTAATGCTCATATAATAATTAATGACCTTTCATAAAGACAATTACTAAAAATGTGTTAACCATTATTTTAAAATCAAGCTTTAATGACATGTTTTCAATATAATAGAAATCATATTTAAGTTTTTCTCTCACGTCATCCAAACTTGAATCGTATTTATGCTTTATCTGTGCCCAGCCTGTAATCCCTGGTTTTATGCTCAGTCTTTTGTAATAATAAGAAATCTCGCTACTAAGGATATCAACAAAAAAAGGTCTTTCAGGTCTTGGGCCCACAATACTCATTTCATTTTTCAAAACGTTGTATAACTGAGGGACTTCGTCAAGATATACTCTTCTTATCAGTCTGCCAATCCATGTTATTCTCGAATCATTTTCACCTGCCCATTCAGGTCCATACTCTTCTGCATTATTATACATTGTTCTGAATTTATACATTCTGAAAAGTTTTCCATTTCTTCCCACTCTTTCCTGAACATAAAACACTGGCCCTTTTGATGTTGATTTGATCAAAATTCCTGAGATCAGAATAACAGGAAGCAACAATATTAACAATATGACAGAAAGTTGAATATCGAGCAATCTTTTAAACAGCTTAGAACCATATGGCATTATCTCCGGCATCACTTCAATCAACGGCACTCCGTACAATTGATTTGTTCTTGCAAGTCCGCTTACGATTTCATATGTATCGGGAAGAATTTTCAGATTTACAATTCCGGGTGGACAATACCTGATAATTTCGAACAATTTGCTTCTTTCAGAATCCTCAAGAGCAATTAGGACTTCAGATATGTCCAAGTCTGATATGATTTTATGCAAATCATCTAAACTCCCAAGTAGATTCTTATTAGAGTTACCCGGTGTAACTGAAACAAAACCTGTATTCTTGTAACCTAACTGCGGGAATTTCTTAATAAGAGTCTCAAGTTCAATTCCACGATTGCCTGCTCCAACAATGACCGAATTTCTCAATCCTATGCCTTTTTCCAGCAGATTCATCTGGAAAGAACGGATCAATACTCTTCCGGCTCCTACACAGACTATCATCAATCCCCAATAGATCAGTATAAGAAATCGTGATATCGCCTGTGAATTTGAGATTGCGTCATCAAGAAATATAATAAAGAACAAAATAAAGCATCCAAGTGTCACCGATTTTACAACTGAAGAAAACTCATCGAATCTTGATCTTACAAACCAATGCTGGTACAGACCAGAAAAAGAAAAAATAATCAGCCAATACAAGTAAATTGCTCCAAGTGGGATTAAGAATGAAGTTGGTGACATATAAGGTATCCAACCTGATTCAATTCTAATTACATAATAAACAGTCCATGCAATGTTAATTGTCAGGAAATCTGAAAATAATAGAATTATACGTTCCTTAATTGTGGACAATTTTCAGACTGCTTATTTTCTTGCGAAAAACAAAATCCTTTTATTCTTAATGCTTTCTCCGGGTTTAACTACTGTAAAAACGGATGATAACCTTGAAAGTTTCTTCATAATGTCGTAACAAACATTTATGAATCTAACAAGCACAGTTTTATTTTTTATCTTATTAATCTTCTTAAACGCATACATTTCGTGAAATTCATCTGACTCAGGCATTCTGTTGGCGCCTCTCTTAATACCATACATTTTATCCGAAATATTTTGCAGCATTATATACATTTTAGAAAATACCTTATACGGAAAAGTCAGTCCTTGAACAATAGATATTTCAAAATCCTTAAAACCGGATTTCACAAGCTTTTCAGTGAACTCATTAACAGACTCTAATTGATTGTGTCCGTGATCATCAAGGTTTGGAAACGTAATGCTAACTTTGCCACCCGTCTGCAGCATGGAATAAATATTATCCAGCATTACCTGTGGATCTTCGACATGCTCGTAGACATCAGATGAAAATATTATAGTAAATTTATTCTTAAGTGCCGAAATATCATCTTTACAAATATCGATATTTCTAAATATTATCTTATCCGTAAAAGTATTAAGCAGGTCGATAGTCTCTTTTGAGATATCAAACCCGTATATTTCTTTTGGAGCGTAATCAAGAAGGCTGAAACAGTGATTCCCAAGTCCACAGCCAATGTCAAGAATAACATCATCACTTCCAACTTTTGTGCCGTTATTCATCAAATTTCTAAGCACCATTTCAGAAAACCAAACAGAATGATAATTTACAGGCGGATAGTAGTATTTCCTTAATAGCATAATTCTATTTGATTTTAGGTTTGATTAAGTATTTGTGTTTCCAAAAATAGTAGAACAACCCTTTAATGTGTTCAAAAGTTGTTTTTGTAAACATATTCCGCGACATCCTTTGATAGATGTGTTTTGCCCGAACAAATGGGTAATAAACTATAGTATATCCAGCCTGCCAAATTCTAAGACAATAATCAATATCCTCCGGACCGGCAAAAAAGTTTTCATCCAGCATTCCGACCTTATCTAATAATTCACGTCTGAAGACCCAGAATGCAGCAACAGTATAGTCAACTTCTTTAGCACTTGCATGATCCCAATCAGCCATCAACTGCTTATTATAGATCTCAAGTTTTTGAACAAACGAAAAAAAATCAAACCTTCTTAGTATTGGAGTGTAGTAACGAATGAATTCCTTGCAGCTATTTTGAATCTCCCCATTACTCAAAATTAATTGCGGAGAGACCATACCTACGCCCCTATTCTTATCAAGGAAGGCCACTAGCTTTTCAAAAGTACCCTCTTCCAAGAGTTCTATGTCAGAATCTATGAATGAAATATAGTCACCTTTTACTATCTTCAAACCTGCATTTCGGTACCAAATACCGTGATTCACTTCACTTCTAACTACAATAACGTCTTTAAAATGCTCGTTGAGCATTTCAACAGTCATATCTGTTGAACCATTATCGACAACAATCACTTCAAACTCAAGATTTTTAGTATATCTATAAACTGTTTCCAGACAATTCTTCAGATAGTCCTTGGTGTTCCACGTTAAAATAACTATAGATAGTTTCACTTTGATATTTAGTTCTTGTACAGTTTGTAATAACTTTCAATCATGTTTTTATAACTGAACGACTTTAAAACAGAATCTCTTGCATTAACTCCTAAATGAGCATATTTATCAAAATGTGTAATCACTTCATCCAGCATGTTACTCAAATCTAATGAATTTCCAGACTCAAAAATCAGGCCATTCTTACCATTTTCTACAAGTTCTTTGAAAGGTCCAATTCCCGAAAAAATGCAGATCCTTTCAGTTAGCATTGCCTCAATTGCAGCAAGGCTCAAACCTTCAGTAACCGAACTCATAACAAACAAATTGAAAGTGTTATAGATAAACTTTATGTCATCTCTGGGGTCAAAAAACCTGACCCTGCTTCTTAAATCTCCTACTTCCAGGATCTTCTGGATCTCGTTTTGCGTTTCTTCCTCATAGCTTCTCAGACCTCCAAATATTGCTAAAACAGCTCTTGGGTGCTTCGTGTGAATTTCAGAAAAGGCTTCAAGCAGATATTTGTGTCCTTTCCTGAACGACAAAGTGCCAACATTGCCAATTATAAAATCATTCTCGTTAAAGCCCAGCAATTCCCTGTACTTTCTGTTCATTTCCGGGCGCGGTTTATAGATGTTCTCATCTATGGAGTTATAAATCACAACATACTTACTTCGCTCAATTTTGTCATGTTCAATAGAACTCTCCAATACACTATTTGAAACACAAACAATCCTATCTGTGGAATAAGATAGAATTTTATTTATAATGAAATGGCGCCTTTTGAGCCAAAAAAAAAGGTTATGCAAGGTAACTACATTTTTCTTGGGCTTATAAATCCAAAACAATCTAGATAGCAAAACCGAGATCCTGGTCAAAAAGGCTGCCAGAAAATCGTGCGAATTTACAACATCAATCTTATTTTTCGAAATGTATGCTGCTAAAGTAAAAACCTTCTTGAAAATAACAAGATAATCTTTCAATTTCAGGCTATGGTTCATAATCCCAAGAACGAAAACACTCGAAGGGATTCTCTTGAATTCATTTACCATGAAATTTTCTCCAGGATCAACCATTGTACAGACGTATAAATCAAACTCATTTGTTGCATGCAGACCTTTATATATGCTATTGATAAGTTTCTCCATGCCTCCTTCACGAATTACAGTAATTACGTTCAGTATTTTCAACTTCTTTTGCATTCTTTATTAGACATTCCTCAAGATGTATTCATATACTTCAGATGGAGCGATCAGTTTCATGCAATCATGTGTTCGGCAATTCAATCCTGCCAGGAGCTTACAATTTTGTTCATCTTTGGAAGCAGAACAAAAAAGCTCTTTATATATGTAAGAATGTTTTTTGCCTCTTGGAGCTGAAAACAACGGGTTTGTGGGTCCAAACAAACTCAGAGTTTTGGCTCCCACAGCTTCTGCTAGATACAAAGGCCCGGAATCCGAACCAATGAAAATATCGGCTCTTCTTAATATTTCCGCACTTTGATCAAAAGACAGCTTGCCAGTCAAATCCAGTACTGAAGAATCCACTCTACTTTGAATAATTCTCCCGTTTTCAATATCTTCTCTTCCACCAATAATTAGGCAAGCGTAATTCTCTCCTAAAAGATCAATCAATTGAACGAAATTTTCTAAATCCCATTTCTTTGCATCCCAACCTGCTGTTGTATGAAGGACGATTACTTTTTTATTTCCGGAAAGAACGCTTGAATCTTTAATTATGTCATCAACTGTTTTTTTCGAATCAGGCTTTATATGATAAATTGGATTCCTTCCTGACTCGAGGAAGCCAGTAATCAATTTCATAAACTCAGGGTTCTTAGCTATGATATTGATATGTTTATCAATTAAATGACCATTATAAATCGCGTCAATTTCAAAATTATAAATGAACCCAAATCCCTGAAAATTGAAACCACTTGAGTATTTGGGAGCCGCAAAGAAAAGAGCAACCGCAGTCCAGAAAAGTCCAGTGAGGTCAAACGCTAGATCAAATTTCTCTTTTCTCAGCGTCTTGAAGAATTTCCATTTTGAACTCAGATCAAACCTTACTTCTTCATTATAACGTCTTGTTCGAATGTCATCAAATACATGAACTTTAGTGAAATATGTATATCCTTTTATGACCTCTTCAGTTCTTGATTTGATCCAGATTTGAAGCTCTGCGTGTGGATATATCTGCCTTATGAATTCAAATACTGCCGAATGGAAAAGAACATCGCCATTAAAGTAAAGAGAAACAAAAAGAATCTTCTTTACATTGCACGGCAGAGTTTTTCTCTTAAACATAAAAAGCAATCTGCCACACATATTAATAAACGCTACCAAGATATTTTTCAATACCGGGTTAACAGTCTTAACCTTTTTCAGGCTCTTTGCGCTTAATTTCGCCCTTAACTCAGAGCTTCGCATTTCCGGTATCAGTAAAATAATACTTGTATGAATCAAAATTAAACCTCTTTGCCAACAGTTTCTTTTTCGTTGACAATGTCAATTTGAAGAGATCAAAATACAAATAGGTTCTTTTCAAAAAGACCTTTGATGAGGTGCAATCTATTAACGAATAATATAAAAATCTGAACACCAGTGATAATAGTGTTAGCAACTTTCTGAGAATGCTTTTAGGGAACTTATATCTTTTGGCTGAAAATATTATTCTGCTTCTGTACTCATGATATAATACAAAAAGCACACCAATCTTATATGTCGAAGAATGGTGATTATGCAGAACTTCACACTCAGGCAATATATAAGAACTCCACCCAGCCTCATTCATCCTATACTGCCACTCAACCTCTTCTTCATATAAAAAAAAAGCCTCATCAAAACCTCCTAATTCATCATAAATGTTTTTTCTCATCAAAAGACATGAGCCGATTACCCAATCTACTTTAAAAGGAGTTCTCTTCACAATATTTTGATCCCAAAATGGTCTAAATCGATTTTTCAGAATAGGAGCAGAAGTAAAAAATCCAAATTCCTGCATCAATCTTGAATATATGCTGGGGAAAAAAGAATAATAATATTCTATTCCTGCACCAGGTTTTACTTGAACCGGTCCGGCGGCTCCTATTTGCGGATTCTTATCGAGGAAATCAACAATGGTTTTGGGAGTGTTATCAACAAAGACAATATCGGGATTAATGAAAAACAAATATTTCCCTATTGCGGTTTTCATAGCTGCATTGTTAGCGGATCCAAAACCATTGTTCTCATCCAGCAGTATTAATTTCACTTCGGGAAATTCCACTTTTATATCAAGAATCGATTCATCAGTTGAATTATTGTCGACCACAATTACTTCATAAGCTATATCCTGAAAGTACTTATAAATACTAGCAATACATACTTTTACGTCTTCATAAACATTATAGTTAACAATAATTATACTCAGATACATATTGATATGTAAAATGCGAGAAATTTATTAGAAATACAGTGAAAAAATTAATGTAAAACGTAATTCAAAATTTTGAAATTTGATAACCTAATAGAGATTTTAACACAAAAATCACCAAGCCATTCTCTAAAAGCCTCGTTGATTAAATCACTTTTAAATGTATTCGTAAGAATGAGAAGATTTCTTGCATTATTTTGACATTTAATGAGAAATTTCAAATTAACATCTAAGAACACAAAATTACATCAAAAAATGTGATTTACGCTTTCAATTCTCTTTTGTCCTTAATTGCATTCAGTGTCGCCTCAAGAAACATTCTCCCGTTATTGATATCAGGCTCAAGATGACAGCCTTCTGCCCACTCATTCCAAGCATTAATAAAAACAATTTGTTCTTCTTCCTGTAAATGACTAACATTTTTTATGGCTTTGACAAGCCAGTTTTGATAAAGTTTAGGGTCATTATTTTGTATTACAGTTGAATTACGCTTTCTTGCGCTGTTGTCCCAACTAGGGATTACGCAAGGGAAAGTAACAAACTTGCCCATTTTTTTATTCATTTCTGATTCAGAAAGCTTTAAGTAATCGCAAACAATTGTAAGCGGAAGTTTTTCAACAACACTTTCAAACCCTATAGCATCAATGATTTTGTTAATGAACGAGAACAAAAAGTACTTTGGCCTGCTTCTTAACTTAACAAAACTTTGAGTTTTTGTATTTGGAATAAAATCTACGAAAGCATCAAAACCCATATGTATTGAATCTGCTTCATCTGTCTTATTGTGAACGCTTTTGACAGAACAAACATAAAGCCCTTCTAATCCATCTTTCTTTGCTAGATTTTTCCAGGCACTTACTTTTTCGATAATATTCGGAATTCCGGAAGCATTATAAATAATGAAAAGCGGTTTTCCCTTAATTCTGACATATCTTCCATCATGAAATGCTTTGGATAGCCAGTGATAGTGTTCTATTGGATCATACTTTTCATACTCTTGCTGAATTAGTATCTCATGTTCAAGACCGTCCCATCTTCTTGTCCAGTTTTCGTTGGCCCAACAAATGCAGAATGGAAAATCAGGCTTGCCGGAACTAAGGACTTCATTGAAAGGAGCCTCCAATAGCATCTTGCCATTAAACCAATAATGATAGTAACAAAAAGCGTCTATTCCATATGACTTAGCTAATTCTGCCTGCTCTATTCTGGTTTGCTCAAGTCTTAAATCATAAAAACCAAGTTCAGAAGGAATGTGCGGTTGATAATGACCCGAGAACCTTGACTTGCCACGAACTACATTTCTCCAGTCCGTAAATCCTTTTCCCCACCATTCATCATTCTCAGGTATTGGATGATACTGAGGCAAGTAAAAAGTAATGATTCTTGGTTTTTTCATCTAGAATTCTATAATCTTTTTTTCTGTTTCATAAACGTTCACTTGTTAATTTTATGGCTTCCGGCTTACAAGAACTTCAATGAACTCCGCCCGAATACCAAAATTTAGATCATTTAAGTATTCGATTGTAGTATCCATACCACTTGATGCCTTAATAAAGTCTACTATATCATATCCCCAGTGCATTGTTACAGGAGATCCTTCAGAATCTACCGGATTCAAATGAAACTCAGGAGTCTTCTGAAAAAACGGTCTATTATCATATCCTTTTGTTGCCCATACTTCAGAAGATTTGAATTTGTTAACTAGAGGAACTGTAAAGATATGCGCACCGTTTTTTTTCAAAGTACGAGATATTTCCTTGAACGCTTTTTCGGGATTATAAACATGCTCCATTACATCCTGTGTTATTACAATATCAAACACTTCATTATCAAAAGTTTGATTTTCCAGATCCTCATTTCTATGTCCGCAAACATTACTGCCAAATTTTTCATTCGGATAATATTGACTTGATACATAATGCTCACATTCCTTTTTCAGTTTGAGACTTGTTCCCCTATCTCCAGGAGAAGATTCATGAATATGAAATGTCCGCCATTCCGGATAGTATTTTTCTAAGACGATTATTAAAAATCTTTCTCGCGGAATAGATCCGCAATTAGAGCAGAGGAAGTTATCTCTTAACCAACTATTATGTGATCTGAAGACAACGTCATGTTCGCAACAAGGACAGAAGCCTTTGTGAGAAAAGTAAAAAAAATTTGAGGGTAAAACAGAAGCAAGAGCTGTTTTGGATATCTTGTCCTTAACTTTCCTAAAGAAATTTATAATTGTCACTTTGCTCTATTCACTTTTGTTACTCCGAATAACATTAAATTAGAAACTATTAATCACAACTCGAACAATATGGAAACAATATAATTTTAAATTACTATTTATTCTATGTACAATTATGTATATTATATTTTCCCAAAGTTGATTTTATTTGAATATCCCAAAGCAATAACTAAGTTAAACATGATCAGGATATGATTCACGGCAAGTCTCTCAGAGTCTGTTTTGTTTCGAACTCTTCGGGAAAGAGCGGTGGGGCTGAAAGAACATTACCAAAATTCGTTCATGCTCTTAAATTGAGAGGATATGAAGTTAGTGTTATCCTTCCAACCAAAGGTGAAATGCTGATTGAACTTGAAAAACTCAATATTAAATGCGTTGTGTTGCCTTACCGTATGTGGATGTTTCATAACCGAACTTTATTCAAAAAGATTGCTATAAGTGTTTTCAACTTGTTAATGACTATCCCCATATCTTTCTATCTCATAAAGTGGAATTGTAGTGTAGTGTTTTCAAATACGATCACTGTTTCAGTCGGAGCACTTGCAGCAAAACTAACTGGAAAGAAACACATATGGTATATTCGTGAATTTGGCAGTGAAGACCATGGTCGGACTTTTGATATGGGCAACAAGTTCTCATACTGGTTGATTAGAATGTTATCCGATCTTTACATCTTTAATTCCTTTGCAGTAAAGGAGAAATATGTGAATACGTTACCTTTGGAGAAACTGCGAGTTGTGTACGAGGGGTACATTACAAAGGAGCAAATTCTGAGCAGAGAAACCACAGATCATCACTTTTGCAAGCGCAATGATATAGTACATTGTTTGATGATTGGTACTTTACAAGAAGGCAAAGGCCATGAGGATGCAATTAAAGCTATAGGAGTATTAAGGGATAGTGGTCTAAATGTGATTCTTGAAATCTTAGGAATAGGATATGACGAATATAAAAACAAACTTCAATCTTTAATTGAAATTCAAAAACTGGAAAAAAACGTACACTTTTGTGGATTCATTGAAGACCCATTTCCCGTAATCAATAAATGTGATATTTTCCTTATGTGTTCAAAGATGGAAGCATTTGGAATAGTAACCATTGAGGCGATGCAATTTGGCAAACCCATAATTGGTACAAGAAGTGGAGGAACAAAAGAACTAATAATTGACGGTTTCAATGGTCTTTTTTATTCACCAGGGAATTATTCAGAGCTGGCAGAAAAAATTAGATACCTCATAGAAAATCCTGACATTTCAAAGTTGCTGGGTGAAAATGCGAAGAACTTAGCCTTCTCCAAATTTACCTTCGATAGGTACCTTGATGAAATGTCTAGTGTTATACAAGAGTTGTCGAAATAGATCCAATTTATCTGGATGATTGAAAAATTTCATTCAATAACGAATTTCCTACTAAATCGGCAAGAATAGATGCGAATTTCTACAGTCTATTTTCAATCCAAAATTGGAATTTTGATTTATCATCATTAAGCAACAGTCCACACCTCTTTCATCAAAATATTTCTTCTTGAAATATTATTGAACAGCTCTTAACGTAAAACTAAACTGCAACAATTAGAATGAAAAAGTGGAGTAATCTGGATATTTTTAACAGTAATTCAGTTAACTCTATTCTGATGAATTCCTATGATGTCTGAGATAATACAAAAACAAAAGATATAAATAAAAAATCAAGCCTTTTATATATTTGAAGGAGAATTTGGAATAATAGTTACTTAAGAATTTTCTGCAATAGAATAATGAATTGCTCAGTTCATCATTCATGTAAAACAGTTTCACCAATTTAATGTAATTTGCACAAATTCCGATATTAGCTGATCTCACAATGCTTTTATCACCATCATTCATATACTCCGAGATGATTTGAACATTTCTCAAAAATAGTTCTTTTTTGTCCTTAAACGATCTGACTGTCAAATTGTCTCCGTGAATTCTGTATCCTACTAAAACTTGGTCCAAGTATCCAATTTCATAATTTCGTGCTATCTTAAGCCATAAGATATAGTCTTCGGACCTATTACCTACTGTTTCATCAAATAAACCTGATTCAATCAAGACATCTTTATATGAAAGCACACTAGAGGCAATAATCCGATTATCTTCCAGCAACCGATTTAAACTCAGCGTTTCTACTCCTCTACCAAGATCATTCACTTTCTGGAATGTTATTTTATCATTTGCATCAATTACATTTCCATTTGTACAAACAATCTTATATTTGTTCAGATAACTTATCTGAATTTGCAGCTTTTCTTTATACCAAATGTCATCTGCACCTAGAATAGCTATAACTCTTCCATTAGATCTCTTTATGCAATCGTTCAAGTTCTTTCCAACATTACCGGAATGCGAATTAAAAATAATTTTAACATTCTCCATACTAGCATATTCATTTAGAATTTCAGCCGTTTCATCAGTTGATCCATCGTCAACTATGATAAACTCAAAATGTGGATATGATTGTTCCACTACAGAAGAGATTGTTCTCTTAAGATATGGTGCACCATTATATACAGTCATTACGATAGATATCAATTCATCAATCATTGCTTAACCTATTTTTATTAACTTTCTGACTTATAATAAACTTAGCTTTAAGCATATCATCTCGGGTTATTACTAACACTCCCCAAATTATCATAATTGGAACATACAAATAGTAGGATAATAACTCATAATTATAGGATAACATGAATGAAATCAAAAGCACTATTACAGAAACAACTATTACTCTAGTATTTCGATTTGACAATCTGAACGCAATTCCTTTACTAACATTGATGAAATTTATAAGGAAAAAAATGATGTACGAAATCAAATATGAGATAGATATAGATTCAAGGCCGAAGTCAAAAATCGAAATCAAAATGAACGAGAGTAGACTAAACAAGGAATAGAAAACAATTTCAAAAGTTATCCATTTCTTTATTTTTAGTTTTGGAATTAGCCAAAGTCCCATTACCCAGCTGAATGCCCTGAATAATTCAGCAGGAAGCTGATAGATCAAGAGATATTTTGCATCAGTGAATTCGCTTGAATACAACAATGGTATTATAATAGTACGTCCAAAAAACATAAATGTAATCAGGGGTATATAAAGGATTAACAGAAAAGTTATAGTGCTATTCAACTCATGATTGATAGTTTCATCACTTCTCAGTGAAGATATTTTGGGAATGCTGTAGTTACCCATAAGAGTAAAAAAAATGCCGAAATAACCTGCAGACAATGAATAGACACATTGGAAAACTCCAACATCGGCTAAACTTAGTTCATCTGCAACAACAGACCTTACAAACAAGAAAGTTACATTCTGAATTATCAACGAAACTAACCCTGCAACTCCGAGCTGATAGATTTTTTTTATAACTGAATTTTCTACAATCTTTTTTATATTGAAGTTCAACAATAGATTATTCCTTTTGAGAATAAAAACTCCTACACCTATGTTTAATATAACCGTCAATAAAAAAGCCAAAATAGCACCCTCTATCCCCATGAAATATATCAATGGGATCGTGCATATTAAAGATACTAAAGAATTAACTGACAAGAATAGAACATACTTATTTATTTCTTGAATGCTCTTAAAATAGATGTCAATTATATTGAGAACCAGAATCAACGGTATAATTATAGATAATATTACCAATAGGCTGGAAAAATCAGAGCCGGAGAAGAGGATGCTGCTAATGCTCTTTCGGAAAATTAGAACAATCATCGAGACGATTACAGAAAGAATCAAATTCCTTATGAAAAAGTGTTTTATTATGTATGCAATCTCTTCTTTTTTGTCACTTCCGTAATAGTCCGAGATATACCTTACTAGCCCCAAAGTTCCTACTGGAAGCAATGCCGAAAGTAATGCCGACAGGCTCATAACTTGAGAATAAACACCCAAACCAATTGGACCAATAGCAAGAGCCAAGATCTTATTTCTCAACAATGATGAAAAAAAATTTATACCTATGGAAATTGAAAACTTTGAAACTGATTTGATTAAATCTCTCAATTCTTTACAGGGTTTGAATAATATTCTATGTTACTTTTGAGAGGAACAATAAATGACTTACTGCTAAAATACATCAACCCGATAACAATTAGTAAGTAATGGATTGTGAAATATTCTATTTTAATCAATTCAGTGTCGAACAATCCCTGTGTCATTATCGAAACAGTTGATGAAATCAAAAAAATATAAAACAACTCTTTTGATCTGTCTTTCTCTTTGAATGTCTTTACAACATATTTCAGAATCAAAGAGACTACAAAAAACAATAATAGTGCAGTAAATACCATACCAAGCATTAGGATCAGTGATACATAAGTATTGTGAGGATCAAGAATATGGAACTCATTAGGACTAAATGCCACTAGATTTTTTCTATACTCAACCATTCCATTAGTAAGTCCATATCCCCAAAGCATACGTTCATTGCTTTGAAAAATCATTCCAGCTGCAGGGATTAGAAGGTAAAATCTTCCTAGAAAAGAAGCAAAGCCTTTGGCTCGAAAGAAATAGAGGCCAATAACAGGGATCAGAATTACAAGAAATGGCAAAGCAAATAGAAATTTTGACCTATGATACAGGGCAAAGAAAACAAACAATCCAATGACTGTAGCGATCATTCCTGCTCTTGTAAAAGTAAACAACTGAGCAGCTATCTGAATTAATAGTGATGCAATATAGAAACATTTCGACCAGAATGTAATCTCATTCCATTTCCAGTAAATAAGTAGAAGTGTTGGAACAAAAGAGATTGTCATTATAATGGAAGTATTATTGGGGTGCCCAATAATTGAAAGAAGTGCCGCACTCCAATCCGCCCGTGGATTAAAATTAAAAATCAGAAATATAAAACCGAGCAAAGAAAAAAATAATCCTCCATTTGATATTATTTTTATGAACTTCTCAAAAAATGAAGGATTTAAGACCAGAAACTTTGGTATCCAGTAGAAATACACGGTGAATAGCATTACATAACATATTACACTAAGTGAACTTTTTAATCCGGTAAACTCGATTGGATTATATGCAACAGTAACAAA
The DNA here is from genome assembly GCA_030835005.1 of Ignavibacteria bacterium. Taxonomy (GTDB): domain Bacteria; phylum Bacteroidota; class Ignavibacteria; order Tepidaquicellales; family OLB5; genus OLB5. The sequence goes on from JAUQWT010000385.1 coordinate 27,751, forward strand.
TGCGGCAAATGTTAGAAAGAAAAGAATTTTTCTTTCCAAAAGCGAGAATCTTAGCTGCATATATAAAAATTCATTCAAATCGAATCCCAAAAGAAGTATCATAGAACATAAAAAAATGCTTATATACACTTCATTAAAAAGTACAACACTTGCACCTGGTAGCCATGAGTTACGATACATCATTGCAGGAATCAATAAAAGCGACAAGTAAAAAACAATTGGATTCTTATATTTTGTCAATTTAATGATCTTACTTTGCACTTGAATTCAACTGCTGTCTGAAAATAACAAACCTGTTTTTTGCAACAAAGAAGACGAAAGCTCCAACAAATCCAACAAAAGTAAGTACTAAAACCATTGTTAATCTCTTTGGCTTCGTTTTTCTTTCTGCGACATATGGATTATCGAGGATAATTATTGTGGGAGTTTCTCTTTTCTCATCAATTTTTGCTTTCTCGTAAAGCGGTAGCATAAAAGATACAATTTTCATTTGTATTTCAACATTCCTTTGCAGCCTCAAGAATTGCATCGCAATTTGTGGAGAATTACCGAGTCTCAAAAATTCAGTAAGGTCTGTAGAATTCTGGATTTCAACAACTTTGGATCTCAATGAATTCACTTTCGCTTCTTGAGTTTTTACTTCAGGTTGATCTTGACTCAAAATTTTCTTTAAAACATCGAGTTTAACCTCTTCAGCTTTTAGCTCGGCCTCTAAAGAAAACACGGACTGAGCCGAAGCCTTAATCTGCAAGTCAGGCGCAATGCCATAAATAAGCTGAAAAGCTTTCAGAGTATCTTCAGCGTTCCTTAATTCTTGGTTTGCCTGCAGATATCTGTTCTCAATGAACTCTCTGTTATTCTTCGCATTTTGTACGTTCATTTCAATGTTAATCTTATTCAACTGTTCCAGAAGATATTCAACCATTTCTTTTGCTAACCTGGGATCTTTATCCTCTACAGTCACATAAAGTACACCTGCCAATCTTTCGACAGAAATCTTTAGTTTGTTTTCTCTAAATTGCTTTATCCCATCTTCCATGAATTTGAATTCATCTCTTTCTTGGAGTCCAAACTTAATGATTAAAGGCTCCAAACATCTTCTGCTTACAAGGATTTCTTCATAAGCTGCTAACTCCTTCCCAGACTTTCCGCCTGCCACTCCCAATTCATCCAGGCTGCTGATATCAGGTATATTTACATCCAAACCACTAAGCAGGCCACCAGATGTTGAAGTACTCTTAATGGACGCTGTTGAAGCATATACTAGATCAAATACGAAAAAATATAAAATGATGGATATTATACAAACAATAGCAGTAGTGATAAAAATTTTCTTCTTATTCCTCAAAAAAATAACAACAAGATCCATTACGGTAAAAACCGATTCGTTATCCGTTGATTTATTGACTAATCTTTCTTCTTCCAAAAACTTCTCCTAATCTGTAACAAAGTTATATACTTATTTTTTTAGTTTGATATTACTTAAACTAGCTAGTAACAAAATTGACTAATTTTCAGAAGCAATTTCAAGTAAACGCACTACGTCCAAGCCAATTTTAGCATCATTTATTAATGGCTTATCCAGTAGAATTGAATCAACAAAATGTTCACATTCCAATCTTAATGGTTCGTGCTGTTCAAGGTTAATAATGTGAATATCTCCAGACTGGTAATTTAGCTGTTTTGTATCCTTGTCTTTTGAATTTATCCTGTTATCAATTCCTTTACCATATAACTTCACTTTTCCATCTAACGCCAACATCTCATCATAAACAATGGTGCCTTCACTTCCAAATATCTGCATTAACCTAGTTTTATTTGAAGACAACCAGCTTAAATGAATTGCGGTTGTCATACCGGATTTGAATTTCATATGAATTGTTGAATTATTTGTCAGCCTCAAAGAGTCATTTTTACTAAATCCAAAAGGGAAATAATTGTTGAATGAGCTTATTTCATGTGGATATTCTTCAAGTAGAAAAAGCAGTATAGAAAAATCATGCGGACCCAAATCCCACAACACATTTACATCAGTCTCAGGGGGACCTTGATTAATTCTTGAGGAAGTAATGTGATAGATATCACCAAGTGTCTTGTCTTTGAGGATATTCTTAATTGCTCTAACTGCAGGGGAAAACTGAAAAACATGTCCAACGGCAAGTTTTTTGCGAGTTTCCAAAGCAACATTTCTCATTTCATTTGCCTCAGCTACAGTAGAAGCCATTGGTTTTTCCACAAATACGTGCTTACCTGCATTTAGCGCCATCACGGCAATATCCCTATGCGTCTTTACTGGAGTAGCAATACAAACGGCTTCAATATTCGGGTCATTTATTATATCCATAAAATCAAGAGTTGTGTCGATATTTTTAAACTCCTCTTTAATAAAAACCAATCTTCCATCTTTTTTGTCTGAAATTCTTGAGACATTACAGTTCGCAAGACTGGAAAAATTGCGGACTAAATTTGGCCCCCAATAACCGCATCCTATTACACCAATATTTAGAATTTTTTCTTTTTTCAATTTAAGAATATCCTCTATTTTTGTGATTGAATAACTAATAATGTCAGAGTAATAACACTTACTACAACTGAAGCCACTTTTGAAATCAATTCTATATCATATGCAAAATCTCTTTTTATCAACTTTGGGACATATACAAAATCGCTGGATTGAATTACAGCTTCATCAGGTTCGATCCACTCACGTGTTTTGAACTTAATCACCCTGATCTCATCTTCATCAGCCCTCTCTCCGAATCCTCCAGCAGCATCTATGTAGTATTTCGCATCAGCACCTTCCTTGAAAGGTACAAATCCTGGCTTGTTTACCTGCCCGTAAACATATATAAGCTTCTTATTATCGGCTATATAAATGATATCCCCATTTCTCAATAATACATCCTGTGATAGATCTCCTTTTTCAAGTTTTTCGAAATCAACGTTGACTCTCCCTATCTTATAAAGAAGATCCTGATCAAAACTCTCTCTTTCCTCTTTATTGGAAATTATGTCGTTTAGTCTCCTAGTATTTACGTTTTCCAGTGTATCCCTATTCTTTGTTAGTATGAAAAAAGTATCTAATTTGCGATAAACTTCTGAATTAGGTAAGTACGAATTCGGGGTTAATCCGCCAGCTTGATTCACAATATCTGAGAGTTTAGTATTATTAAGAGTGATAGGGTAAGTGCCTGGCCTGATAACTTCACCTAAAATAACAACTCTGAAATCACGTCTTTGTTCTGCAAATGGCAAAACTGTAACTCTGTCATTTGCCTCAAGTTTCATTTTCTTGTTTTCATCAAACTTGACGTAGAAACTTTCCATCTTTGAGGCTGAGGGATTCATCCTTGAAATCAA